>NZ_DGYQ01000034.1:37160-100691 GCF_002396765.1 Exiguobacterium sp. UBA5002 | reverse complement strand
GCTTAATTTGACAAACCGTCAAATAAAAAAACCATCGAACCAATGTCCGATGGTTTAAAATCATTTGTATTTTACTGTAACCGTACGACGACCCCAGTTGAATGCTTCTGAACGAGAGTAGTAAAGGATATCCATCTTCTTCCCTTTAATGGCACCGCCAGTATCAGCAGCTGTATACGTCCCTTTTAATTTCCCCTTGTAATACACTTTCACTGTCGAACGAAGTGGAATGACACGTGGATCAACCGCTACGACTTTCTTTTTCGAGCTTTTGATGTTCCAACCGATTGCTGTCAGATTACCACTACCTGGATCATACGGTGTGTAGGCTGTTGCGCTTACGTTCGTGATTGTTTTCCAACCACCTGTCGATTGTTTTTTCGAACTGCTTGACGTCACGACTTTCGAGTAGCTTGCGCTAAGGTAAGCTGTTTTACCTTTGTAACTTACTTTATACCAGTTACCTGTTTTTGCTTTGTACGATAACGTTTGGTTCTTATATAGAAGACCGAGCTTTTTCGAAGAAGTAGTAGCTTTCTGACGAATGACTAGGCTATCGACTGTTGACTTGACGCTTTTCTTAGTTGCAGCCTCTGCTTGAAGACCTGCAAACGAACTGAGTGCTAACACGACCGTTAAAACACTTGCGAGCATCCGTTTCATCATGTATTTTCTCCTCCATCATTGTTTCGTGTTTGTTAACTGAGATTAATATACATGACAAAACGATGGAGTGCCGTTACATATAGACCACAAAAATATGTCTGTACTATTACTTTTATGTTACAAACGACTCATTTTTTTAAGAAATCGACCTTTTTTGGGTTTATTTTTACAAAGATGACGATTCATTTTTCGTTATATGACAAACAACGTAACAATAGATCGTACGTTTGTATATTTTTTTCGTAGATTTCATCAAAAAAAGGACTGAATCGTTGGAATAACGACTCAGTCCTTTTGAAACGATTATGCGTTTTGAGCAACTAATCCACCAACACGAACTGTATCGCGTGCGATCATCAATTCTTCATTCGTTGGAATGATAATGACTTTGACTGGTGAGTGTGGGTAGTTAATGAAGAGTTCTTCTCCATGAGCTCCATTGTTGAGTGATGGATCCCAGTAAACGCCCATGAATTCGAGACCACGTAGGACACGCTCACGGATTGAATCTGAGTTTTCCCCAACACCAGCTGTGAAGATAATGGCATCAACACCATTCATCTCAGCAGCATATTGCCCGATGTATCCGTGGATACGGTTCGCGAAGATACGGAGTGCCATCTCTGAACGGTGGTTTCCTTCCTTCGCAGCCGTTTGGACGTCACGCAAGTCACTTGAAAGACCTGAGAGTCCGTAGATTCCAGACTCTTTGTTCATGACGTTCAAGACTTCTTCCGCTGTTTTCCCTGTTTTCTCCATCAAGAATGGAATCAAAGCTGGGTCGAGTGAACCAGAACGTGTTCCCATCGTGATCCCTTCAAGTGGTGTGAAGCCCATCGTCGTATCGATTGATTCGCCACCCGAAACTGCTGCGATTGATGCTCCGCTACCTAAGTGACATGAGATCAAACGAAGGTCTTTTAATGGACGACCGAGTAATTCAGATGCACGTTCCGTAACATATTTGTGGCTCGTACCGTGGAAACCATATTTACGGATACCGTATTCTGTGTAGTAATCATACGGTAAGCTGTAAAGGAAGTTTTCTTCTGGCATCGTTTGATGGAACGCCGTATCGAAGACCGCCACTTGCGGCACTTCCGGAAGCAATGCTTGGAATGCCCGGATTCCGATCAAGTTTGGTGGAATGTGAAGTGGTCCGAGTTCTGTATACGACTCGATATCTTGCATGACTTCATCCGTGATCAATACAGAGTCTGCATATTTTTCTTTACCATGAAGAACACGATGTCCGACACCTTTAATCTCATCGTAAGACGAGATGATTCCGAACTCCATTAATTTTTCGAGTGATAACTCGACTGCTTCTTTATGTGTTGCAAGCGGGAGGACATCTGTATACTTTTGTCCTTCACCATATTTAATCGTAAAGATTGCATCGTCTTTACCGACACGTTCAACGAGTCCGACTGCAATCATCGTTTCGTTCGGCATTTCGAGCAATTGGAACTTCAAAGACGAACTACCTGCGTTTACCGCCATAATTTTTGCCATGATTTTTCCCCTTTTCCATTTGAATCCAATGAACATTCACATCTGTTTAGGTTTTCTTCTATTTCTGTTCTACAACTAGAATAGTCAAATTAACGACAGATTTCAATCACTTTGCGTAATTCATTTTAATTCTGTGTTAATCCATTCATCAATCTGTTTCACCATACCACCAAACGCACGGACATCTGTGAAAGATGGTAGTTCAGCAAGTAACGCTTGTTTTGGCATCTTCATACCGGCTAAATGATTACGGACGATCAAATAACTTTTTGCTGCCTGTTCTTGTTTGAACATGGTTAACGGCAATTGTAAAATGCCGATGACGTGCGCTTTTGATTCAAAGTACTGTTTCAACTTGCCTTCCGTATCATGCTGGAACAAACCGTTCGGAATGACAAAAACACCGAACCCACCTGGTTTGACGTATTGCATCGCTTGTTCGATCAATAAGAAATGACTATAGCTCATACCCTCATCTCGTTTCAAGATGTAAGAAGCAGCAGCCTCTTCATCCGGATAATAACCGACTGGGAGATCAGCCATCGCAAGATCAACTGGATCTAGCAACAAAGGTCGTAACGCATCTTGATGCGTATACGTAACAGGGTAGTCGAGTAATTCCGTTACCGCTGCCGATAAACGAATTAACGTCTCATCTACCTCAACTGCTTCAGCAGATGTGCCCGTCGAAAGCTGACTCAAGACAGCGTGTAACATACCACCTGTTCCACTTCCTAATTCAAGTAGTCGGATGTCCTCCTTACCTACCAATTTCCCGATTAGATAACCAGCAAACAAAGCGACGCTGTCTGGCGTCGGCAAATGGTTCGGTTGCGCTTGTTTCATCCCTTCTAAAATAGCAAGCGATACTGCCTTTCGAATGACCTCTTTATCTACATTTTCAGTATGGCGATCGTTCAACCGGTCAATCACAGTCGTCAACGCTTCTAGGTAAGGCATATCAAGATCACGTTCGATTTGTTTTGTTTGACGTGTTAATTCCTTATATAACTTTTCTAACGGCTCCATGTACGTCATCCTCTCCAAAACGAAACGGCCCCCCGTAGAGCGGGAGCCGTTTCTATCATTAGTTCCATTGTAACGCTTCATCGTCGTTTGTAAACCATTCTTACTTCGCTTCACGTGCTGCAGCGAGTGCTGCTTCGAAATTTACCTCATCCGTTGATTCTTCGAGGTATTCGACATACGTGATTTCGTTGTTCGAATCTAAGACGAAGACAGAGCGAGCAAGCAGACGTAATTCTTCGATTGCCACGCCGTACTGTGTACCGAATGAAAGATCACGGTGATCAGACAATGTCACGACTTGATCAAGACCACTTGACGCACACCAACGACGTTGCGCGAACGGAAGGTCATTTGAGATCGTCATGACCGTCACACCTTCGATTTTAGCTGCTTCTTCGTTAAATTTACGAGTCTGTGCATCGCATACCCCTGTATCGATTGATGGGACGACACTGATGATTCGAACACCTTGGTATGTATCACGTGTTACAGGCGATAAGTCGTTAGCTAACACTTGAAAGTCCGGTGCTGTTTGTCCGACTTGAACCGCTGTACCTTGAAGTGTGATTGGATTTCCTTTAAACGTTGCCATATGAATTCCCCTTTTCCCCTGATTGGATATACTGTATTTTCTATTTAACTATAGGAATGATCTGCGAAGATGGCAAGTATTCTGCCATAATTGATGGACTTCAGTACCCGTCTTTCTAAAAAACAGGTATAATAAAAGAGTTCATGAAACGCTTTCAAGGGGGAATTGACCATGGCTCGAAATAATGTCTACCTGTACTACCGAAATACACAAAGACACGAGACGCAGGTGCGAAAGTTGATCGATGTCGGTACACGATACGGACTGAATGTCGTCCAAGATCATCGACAAGCAAACATCATCGTCTCGATTGGTGGAGATGGGGCTTTCTTGCAAGCGGCACGCTTCACAGGTTTCCGTGATGATGCGATCTATGTCGGATTCGCTGAAGGACCAAACTCGTTCTACTGTGATTTTGATATCAATGATCTTTCTGCGGTCGAAGCAATCTTTAAAGCGACGGGCAATCGTGTCTCGGATGGCGAAATCGAAGTACGTCGTTATCCACTACTTGAAGCATCCATCAACGGTGGACCACCGATGCTCTGTCTGAACGAATGTTCCGTAAAGTCGAGCATCATCAAATCACTCGCAATCGAAGTCTATATCGATGACTTCCTGTTTGAGACATTCCGCGGGGATGGAATGGTCATCTCAACACCGACGGGATCTACGGCTTATAACAAGTCACTTTCTGGTGCGATTGTCGATCCATTGATCCACTGTCTTCAAGTCAGCGAGATCGCTTCCGTTAACAATAACCGGTACCGGACACTCGGTTCTGCTTTCCTATTGAACCGCGGACGTAAACTCTCGTTACGCATCATTGAGGACGGAAACGATTATCCGATCATCGGGATGGATAACGAAGCACTCAGCCTGACACGAACGGATTCAGTCGATATCCAGCTCTCTGAAAAAGAACTTAAAACCGTCAAATTAACGAACAATACATTTTGGCATAAGATTCAACGCTCGTTCTTATGACCATAAAAAAATCTGCCTCCTCGGGGGCAGATTTTTTTATTGCGTCTTCCGTTACGTCACCCTTTATACTCCAATCAAAGGAGGTCCACAAATGATGTATTCCACTCAGGAAATCGCCAAACTGACCGGCGTCACAAAACGAACACTCTATCATTATGAGACGATCGGTCTCCTCGTGCCAAAGCGTACCGATGCTGGTCACCGAAGTTACAGCAGAGAGGATCTTTTACGTTTACAACAAATCCTGCTCTATCGCTCTCTTGACTTCCCACTGTCAGAAATCCAAAGATTACTCACGCAATCTGATTCCAATCATCATACGACACTGAAAAAGCAGATCGTACTCCTTCAAGAAAAAGCTTCGCATTATCAAATGCTCGCTCGACTCGCTGAACAGACATTACTCACTTTAAAAGGAGGACTCCCTATGAAAGACGAACAATTATTCCGCGGTTTACGTCACGAAGAGATCGTCATGCACGAAAAACAACATGCAGATGAAGTCCAACAACACTACGGTGACACCGACGCCTATCGAATCAGTGCAAAAAGACAAAAACAACGTACCCCGAATGAGAAAGAACAACTGAGCGCCATGCATAAGCAACTCGATCAGCGCTTGACGACCCTCTACCGCGACGGGCACAAGGCGACAGATCCAGACGTTCAACAAATCGTGAAAGAACAACATGACTTCATCGATACGTACTATTATCCATGTGAGTTATCTATTTTTGCCTCACTCGGCCAGATGTATGTGTCCGACGACCGGTTTCGTGCCTACTACGATGCGTATGCACCTGGACTATCTTCTTTCTATTCGGAAGCTATTTCGCACTATGCAGAAGCAACATCAAATTAAGGCTGCTTCTGCCTGATAGACGGTTTTACCAGCTTGGACAGTCTCCACTAAACGGTTATTCAAGATGGCTTCCCCACGCAAGCGATAGAAGTCTTCTTCAAAGATGACGAAATCGGCATCGTATCCTGGTAGGAGTAATCCTTTGCGTCCATGTGTCTCGGTCGCGAGATGTGGATTTTTCGTAAAGAGTAACAAGGCTTCGTACATCGATAACGTCTCATTCGCCTTATTGACACGTCCCGCTGTTCCTTCCGTCGCTGCATACAGGGAACGCCGAACATCGGGGTCAGAGATCGGTGCATCTGCCCCACCGCATAATAATGCGCCGGTCTCAGCTAACGAACGTAAACGATAACTCCAGTCTAAGCGGTTCAATCCGAGTCGATCGACGATGAAGTCTGCGTCATCCAGTAAAAAGACCGGTTGAACGTCAATCAAGACCGGTAACTTCCGAATTCGTGCAAGCGTTTCTGGTCGAACGACCGTCGCATGAATGATCCGATCCCGCTTGCCTTTTGGTGCTGGATATTTCTCGAGCACCTGTACGAATCGTTCAATCGCTAAGTCACCGATGACATGTGCCGCAACTGTGAACCCGTAACTACGTGCACGCTTGACGAGTTGTTCGAGTTGTTCTGGCGTATGCACTTCGATGCCACGTGTCGTCGGATCATCAGAATAACCACGACCAAGTAGAGCTGTCCGTCCTCCGAGTGCACCGTCGACGAATAGTTTCATCGCACCAATTGACATCGTTGATGGCAAAATTGGTTGCTGTTGCACGAACTCATCGATGACAAGATGATGAACGAGTAGATGTGTATGGAAGCCTGTTTCTTGCGTCACTTCCTTATAAGCTTGCAAGATGTCCGCGACATCTCCGTGATACGATAAATCTTCTGTGTGTGCCGCAATGATGCCGTATTGATATAAGTTCTTAATTGCTGACCGGAGTGACGATTTGTTTCGCTCTAAGTTTCCAGCTTGTAACGCATACAAAGGTTCAAGCGCCGCATCGTACAAAAATCCGTCAGCTTCGCCGTTATCCGATAAGCCGATCTTTCCACCATCGATGACAGTCGATGCTTTATAGCCGAGCTGTTGGAATAAAACATCGTTGACAAGTGCGGTATGCCGGTCTGTCCGTTTTAATAAGGCAGGAACGTCCGGGAACAACTGATTCAGCCATGCTTTTGTCGGCGCACGGTCAAGTTTCGTTTCGTCATATCCTTCCGCCACGTGAATCCCATTGATTGGTTCTGCCTTGAGGAAAGCTTGTCCTAATGCTTCAAGCGTCGTATAACGCGAGGCATCGACACGGTTGATCGCTTCCCCGTAGCCAATCAGATGAATATGTGCGTCTGTGAAGGCTGGATAAACAGCTTTTCCGTTCAAGTCTTGAATCTGTTCAATACGTCTACCGAAACGTCGACGTAGTTTTCCTTCCTCCCCCATTGCGATGATCCGCGTCTTCTCGACGAACATCGTTGAATGGACGTCCTCTTCATGTGCCATCGTCCGAATCAATCCGTTTACGTATAGTGTTCCCATTCTACTCACTCCTCTTTTTACAAAAATAGGGTGACCATGACGGTCACCCTGAATTGTCGATCCTGATTTAAACGTGCAACGTTTCCTTTGGTGCACACGATCGTTTAATGCGTTCGATCGCGTCCGGATCGTATTCATTTAGGACACGTTCCGCTAAGATGATCGTACGTTCATAGTCTCCCGCTAAGAACTTCGTTTCCGCGATCGTCAGCGACATATGTATCTCATTGTCGTGGCGACGGTATCGGTTCGCATACTGGACGAGCCGTTCGGCATACGTGACTTCGAACACTAATGTATCTAACCGTTCTTGCACATGTTTAAACGTTTCTTGGACGTCTTGACTTTGTGCAACGATCGATCGGACATTAAACGGTAACTCTTCGAGCCGTGTCTCAAGCGTCTGTAGCGAACGATTCGCATTACGTAGTGCTTCTTCGACTTCCGTTGGTAAGTTCGGTAATCCAAGTCGTTTCAGACGAAGACGTGTTTGCGAGAGCTGATGACGCCATTCGACGATCCGTTCGCGCACTTCTGTCTCTTCTTTTCGAAGCGCTTGAAGTTCGACCGTAAAGCGTTCGTACTGAATCATCAACTGTTCCTCTAAGCGAATCGCATCGCGCATTTGATCTTCGAGCATACTGAACGGAATGATTTTCCCAGCAATCGACTCATCGAGATCTTTTGCCGCTTCAAATAGTAGCTCTTCGTCACGTTGGATCGTTTCGTAGTGAATTCCAAGATCTGCTGAGATTTCATACTTTTCACGTAAAATGCTGAACTCTTGTGCTAACTGATGAATCCGTTCGCGCATCCGTAATGCTTTTTGTTTCAAGGATTGATTTTCTTTTTTTACTTGATGACGTGCATCAACTTCACGACGGAACGTATCGTACATTTGATCAACGTCGGCTGATAACTGTTGAATCGCCTCTTCCAAACCATCGACTTCAAGTCTCTCGATTTTTTCAGCAAGACTTAAACGTTGTTCCTCGAACCGTTTAATCTCAGATTGAAGACCGAGGGGCTCAAGTGGATACCCATCTAACGACATTTCCTTATAACCCGCTCCGAGCTGATCAATCCGTTGACGCAATTCATGAGCGAGAATCTTCCATTGTTTCGGTACGAGCTCGACAAGGTGACGCGTCGTCGCTACTTCTTGCTCGAGTAACAAGCTTGTTTCATACGCCTTCGTCACTTCACCCGAAGCTTCGTACTGACACATCTCATTCCAGTGCGCGTCGATTTGTTCACTTCGTTCTTCCAGACGCGCGAGCGCCGGACCGAATGAGTTCGCTTGGATCAATAACGATTTCCGAACTTGCCCTGAATCGGCTTCCCCTTGCGCTTTCAACTCTGCTAGAACCGATTGATTCGTTTTGAACGTCGACATCTCGACGAGCATCTCATCGATCAATCCTTCGAGTTCCGCAATCAATTGTTCCGTTACTTCAAGGTCATTCTTGACGGCGATGAACCGGTATTTATCGAGCGCTTCTTCCGCTCGGTAAAGGGTTTCATCGATTTGGGCGACGTGGACCGTTAACAACTCTTCCCACGCTTGATGCCAGGAGCTGAACTTCGTCTCCGTCTCACCCGCCATCGGTAGTTGCTTTAAGTCCTGCAACTCCTTCGGAATCGATGCACTGACGATGCCTTGCTTGCGCATATCAAGTTCATCGATTTTCGTGTAGTATTTTTTTCGACTGATCATGCTGAATAGCATGACGAGTAATACGATGACGATGACTCCGATCACCCATGCCCACATTTGTCACGACCTCCACTCTGTCGTACGACTTTAGATTTTCTCTAAATCGCAATAATCTTATCCTTATAATAGTATAGCGCAACCGTTTTGCATAGATTTACAAAGGCTTTTCCTGATTTCTTCCGCTGTTTTGAATCCTTTTTCCAAAAATCAATTGTTTGTCAGCTACACGAAAACTCGTTAAACTAAAAAAAATACGCTTTTCACGGGAGGAATTTTTATTATGTTCGAAACAAAGACATATGAAGGTGACCGGACGAAACAATATGACATGCTATCAAAACAACTGGATGCTTTATTAATGGGAGAAGACAATCAAGTCGCGAACTTATCGAATGCGAGCGCGTTACTCAATCAGTTCCTTGACCGTATCAACTGGGTCGGTTTCTATTTGACGGATACCGAGCAAAACCAACTCGTCCTCGGACCATTCCAAGGACTTCCAGCATGCGTCCGTATTCCATTCGGTCGTGGTGTTTGCGGAACGTCCGCAGCAGAACAGACGACACAACGCATCGAAGACGTTCATCAATTCCCAGGTCACATCGCATGTGACGCGGCATCGAATTCTGAAATCGTCATTCCACTCGTCAAAGACGGCCAAACGATCGGCGTCCTCGATATCGACAGCCCAGAATTCAACCGTTTCGATGAAGTCGATCAAGCTGGTTTAGAAGCATTCTGTACGACGCTGCTTCGTCATCTGTAATTCTGATTGACAGTCGATTGTCCACACCGTATACTTGTAAAAGTGCAGAAATGATAACGATAGCGGTCAAATCGCTTACGTATCACATTTCATGACTCGGTGAATAACCGGAGGGGCATCGTGTAACTTTGCTATCAAGCGAGGGTGCCACATCATGAAATGGGCGTAATGTGGGTTTGATGGCGTTATTATTTTTATGCAAATAATAACGAACAATAAGGAGGAGTCTTATTATGGCTCGCTATACAGGTCCAGCTTGGAAACTCTCACGTCGTCTCGGTATCTCACTTACTGAAACAGGAAAAGAAATCGCAAAACGCCCTTACGCACCAGGTCAACACGGTAACAGCCGTCGTAAAGTATCTGAGTACGGTCTTCAACTTCAAGCGAAGCAAACACTTCGTCACATGTACGGAGTAAACGAACGCCAATTCAACCGTATCTTCAACGATGCTGGCAAAATGCCTGGTATCCACGGTGAGAACTTCATGTTCTTACTCGAAGCACGTCTTGATAACGTCGTTTACCGTATGGGTATGGCTCGTACACGTCGTGCTGCTCGTCAGCTCGTCAACCACGGTCACATCCAAGTTGATGGACAACGCGTTGATATCCCATCATTCCGCGTGAAACCAGGTCAAACGATTTCAGTTCGCGAAAAATCGAAGAACTTTGTCGTTATCAAAGAAGCACTCGAAGTTGCTCCAGCAACTAAAGACTTCGTTACTTTCGATGCTGAGAAGCTCGAAGGAACGTTCGTCCGTCTTCCTGAGCGTTCTGAATTGAACGATCAAATCCAAGAACAACTCGTCGTCGAGTACTACTCACGTTAATCGATTGTTCCAGCACTCACTTCGGTGGGTGCTTTTTTTATGCCTATGACTAAAATGTATACCTGGTCTTAAAAAAAGAGTGACGTCATTCATTCGTTTGTGTTAACCTTTAAATACACATAGTTAACACAAACAGGAAAGAGGACTTCATTCATGAAAACAAGAGATTTAACTTTCATCGCCCTTGGTGCTGCCATCATCGCAGCCGTCAGCTCTTTGCCACAAATTCAACTCGTCGGCGCTGTTCCAATCACGCTTCAGATGCTCGCGATCATGACGGTCAGCGCGATTCTCGGTGGAAAACGTGGTGGACTCGCTGTCTTAATCTTCTTATTACTCGCAGCAGCTGGTCTACCGGTACTTGGCGGAAAAGGCGGACTAGCTCCATTCGTCGGACCAACCGTTGGTTATTTGATTGCCTTTCCGATTGCTGGATTCTTCATCGGTCTTGTTGCTGAAAAAACGCGTCGCTTCGTTCCCCTCTTCATCGGGATGATCGTCTTTGGTCTTGGTTTAGTCTACCTGCTTGGAACATTCGGTCTAATGGCTGTACTCGATCTATCGTTCAAAGATGCTTTTGCGATTAACTATCCTTTCGTCTTATGGGATACGATCAAAGCTGTCATTGCCACGACGATTGCCGTTCGCTTGTTGCCACTCCGTTTATTCCGAACAGCTTAAAAAAACGCTCTCTGCATCTAAGTGCAGGGAGCGTTTCGTATATCATCAAGCATGCTCGATGACGAAGTATTTTTTCTTTCCGCGACGTACGATCGTAAAGCGACCGATTGCATCAGCTTCCGTAATTTCTTTCGTTAAGTCTTGCTCGCGTTCTCCGTTTAGGTAGATTGCACCGTTCGTAACGTCTTCACGTGCTTGACGTTTTGACGGACAGATCTTTGCCTCAACGAGAACGTCGACGAGGTTTGTCGCTTCGCCGAGTGTAAAACGCGGCATTCCTTTGAACGCATCTTCGATATCTTCTACTTGCAACGATTTAATATCTCCACTAAAGAGTGCCGTCGTAATACGTTGTGCTTGTGTCAGACCTTCTTCACCATGGACGAGAACGGTCATCTCTTCTGCAAGACGACGTTGCGCGACACGCTTCTCTGGTGCTGCCTTGACTTCTTCTGCGAGCGCGTCGAGTTCTTCGTGCGTTAAGAACGTGAAGTATTTCAAGAACTTGATGACGTCAAGATCGTCAACGTTGAACCAGAATTGGTAGAACTCGTACGGTGACGTTTTGTCAGCGTCTAACCAAACCGCACCACCTGCTGTCTTACCGAATTTTTGACCGTCTGCTTTTGTAACAAGCGGTACCGTCAAACCGAATGCTTTTTCTTCATGACCCGCACGACGAATCAATTCCATCCCTGCTGTGATGTTCCCCCATTGGTCACTTCCTCCGACTTGAAGGCGGCATCCTTTGTCTTCGTAGAGTTTCAAGAAGTCAAACGATTGAAGTAACATGTATGAGAACTCAGTGAATGAGATCCCGTTTTGAAGGCGTGAGTCAACAGAATCTTTCGCAAGCATGTAACTGACTGGGAAGTGTTTTCCGATATCGCGTAAGAAATCGATGATCGTCAAATCTTTCGTCCAGTCCAAGTTATTGGCGATCGTGACCGGGTTTTCTCCTTCAAGTGGTAAGAAACGTGACAACTGGTCCTTAATCCGATTCGCGAACTCTTCGACGATATCCGATGTATTCAACGAACGTTCTGTTGCGCGACCACTCGGGTCTCCGATCATTCCCGTTGCTCCACCGACGAGACCTACGACATGGTGACCTGCTTGTTGAAATCGTTTTAAGACTAAGATTGGCAACAAGTGTCCGATATGCAACGAATCAGCTGTTGGATCAAAGCCTGTGTAAAGCGTCGTTGGTGTCTCGAGTAATGTCTTCAATCCTTCTTCATCCGTCATTTGGTTAATTAAACCGCGAAATTCTAAATCCTCTAGTAACGTCATTGTGTCTCCTCCTAAAGTTCACTTTTAACAATAAAAAACCGCCCCTTCGTCTAAGACGAAGGGACGGAAGATTCCGTGGTACCACCCTGATTGCCCTTTACATAAAAAGGACCACTTGGTTCGTCGATAACGGGACGGACCGCTTGATTTCTCAAGAAACTCCCGGAAGCGTAATTCGTAAGTTCACTGTGTCCTAGTTCGCAGCACCACTAGGTCTCTGTCACAGGGAGTGACTTACTACTGTATTCCGATCACTGTTTATCGTAATATATGAAAATAAGATGGTTTCATGATACGTCGAAGGCGAATCCGCTGTCAAGTCCGATTTCACTGGTGGATTTATGGTATAATACGCCTATCTGTGATTTAATATTAATTTACACCTAAGTTTAAGATGCAAAGGAGATCATTTATGCGCGAGAACTGGTTCAAGTTTTGGAATCACCCCCGGACGAAAGCCGTTCGGCACTGGTCGAATATCACATACGATGTTTCGTGGAACATCATTTTATTCCTCATCATAGCAGTCCTTCTCATCGGCAGCTTCTCTGTCGGAGCGGCTGGAGGATATTTCGCTTCCCTCGTCAAAGATACGAAAGCCCCACCTTTGACTGAGATGAAACAAGAAGTGAACAGTTATGCGGTGACAAGTCAAATTTATTGGGGAAGTGGCGAAAAGCTGACGAACATCTCAACAGATGAAGAACGTCAGCCGGTCGATATCAAGAACATCTCCCCTTATTTAATTGATGCGCTTCTATCAACGGAAGACGTAGATTTTTATCAACATGATGGAGTCGTTCCAAAAGCGACTTTACGAGCAGTCTTACAAGAATTGACGAATTCAGCGTCACGCACCGGCGGAAGTACGCTGACACAACAATTAATTAAAAACCAAATCCTGACGAACGAAGTTTCATTCGAACGGAAAGCAAAAGAGATCCTCTTAGCGCTCCGCCTTGAAAATGCGATGTCAAAAGATGAAATTTTACAGGCATACTTGAATGTCGTCTCATTCGGACGAAATTCACTCGGGCGTAACATCGCTGGTATCGAAGCTGCTTCCCAAGGGGTCTTCAAGAAATCAGCGAAAAAACTGACGTTACCACAAGCAGCTTTCCTCGCTGGTATTCCGAAAAACCCTTACTACTACACACCTTATCTACAAGGCGGTGTCGTCAAAAAAGACTTGACGCCAAGTGTCAATCGGATGAAGACCGTGTTGAAGCGGATGTACGTTGCAAAAAACATTACAAAAGAACAATATGAAAAAGCAATCAAACACGACATCACGAAAGACTTCGCGAAACAGTCGAAACGTTCGCGTGACACGTATCCGTATGTCTATGATTTAGCAGAACGTGAAGCGACGAAGATCATGACGAAGTACTTGATGAAACAAGATGGTGTGAAAGAAGACGAAGTCAAACCGTCTGAACTGGCAGAAGTCCGGGCAAACTATCAAGATCAAGCACTGGTTGCACTCCGTCAAGGTGGATACAAAGTTCACATGACGCTAGATAAAAAAATTCATGAATCGATGCAACAACCTGCGAAGAACAATGGGAACTTCCCTGGTGGCATGCAGTACAAACAAGTCGTCGATCCAAAAACGAAAAAAACCGTTTCGAAACAAGATCCAGAAGAAACAGCAGCAGTCATGGTTCAGAATGAGACGGGGCGTATCCTCGGATTCGTTGGTGGACGTTACCTTGATGGAAAAGCCGATGATTTTAACCGAGCATTCCAAGCGAAACGTCAAATCGGGTCAACGGCAAAACCAATTCTCGTCTACTCGAACGGGATTGAAAATCGTTTGATCACTCCGGCATCTACCGTCAATGATGAAGAGTACTACTACCAGACCGTACCACGTCAACCAGGTGATCGTCCGATCAAGAACGAAGGTGGACGTTATCGTGGAAACGTGACGATTCGTACAGCACTTGAACTCTCATTGAACGTACCTGCCGTTAAGATTTACGAGAAGATGAACATGTCGAACTCGATTCAAAAACTCGTCGATATGGGTGTTGAAGTACCGGATGCGATTCGTTATGCTCCTTCGGCGGCACTCGGAACGATGGAGATTACACCGGTCGAGCTTGCTGGTGCTTACGCGACACTCGCCAACTATGGTGAATTCGTGCAACCATACGTCATTTCGAAAATTACGAAAGACGGAAAAGATATCTATAAAGCAAAACCGAAGAAAAAACGAATTTATGAACCACGAACAGCTTACCTGACGCTTGATATGATGCGTGGCGTCTTCTCAAAAGGTACAGCAACGTTTGCAAAAGATCGATTGAACGTTCCTGGAGATTGGGCTGGTAAGACAGGTACGACGAACGATATCAAAGACTCTTACCTTGTCGGTTCCACTCCTGGTGTGACGCTTGCCGTTTGGACAGGACACGATCAGAACAACTCGCTCATCGGTCCAACGACGTATTACCAACGAACACAAACGCTGTGGTCACAAATGGCGAATGCGACGTATGCCGCGAACAGTAGTTACTTCAAATCCGGTGCCCGCTTCACACAACCATCTTCTGTAACAGCAAACGACTTTAAGAACAGTGGTCGCTTCAAAGAAGAAGATAAGAAGAAAAAAGCGGAAGAGGCAAAGAAAAAGAAAGAAGCGGACGCACAGAAAAAAGAAGAGCAACAGAAAGAACAAGATCAGGCGAAAGAAAAAGCGGAAGCTGATGCTAAGAAAAAAGCAACCGATGACGCCAAGCGTGCTGCCGATGCAAAAGCCGAAGCAGAGGCAAAAGCAAAAGCCGAAGCAGAGGCAAAAAAGAAAGCGGAAGCGGACGCTAAGAAAAAAGAAGCTGATGCTAAGAAAAAAGAAGCGGACGCTAAGAAACAGCAAGAACAACAGAAGAAACAAGATGAAAAGAAAAACGATGCTGCTTCTGAAAACTAACAAAAAGGATGAATCACCTGTTGCGGTGATTCATCCTTTTTACGTTTAATCTTCCATCGTCGACAGATCACCTGTTTCAAGATTCAACTCCCATGCTTTCAGAACACGGCGCATGATTTTACCACTTCGTGTCTTCGGCAATTTATCCCGGAAATCGATTTCTCTCGGTGCCGCGTGAGCAGCCAGCCCCTCTTTGACGAATGCTTGGATTTCTTGTTTTAGCTCTTCCGTCGGCTCGTAACCATCACGCAAGGCAATGAATGCCTTGATGATTTCACCGCGGACTGGATCTGGTTTCCCGATGACACCGGCTTCTGCGACAGCTGGGTGCTCGACGAGACGACTTTCGACCTCGAACGGACCAACCCGTTCTCCAGCCGTCATGATGACATCATCGACACGTCCTTGGAACCAGAAGTAACCTTCGTCATCCATATAGGCAGAATCCCCTGAGACATACCATCCTTTAAAGAAATACGATTCATATTTCTGCGGATTGTTCCAAATTTGACGCATCATCGATGGCCATGGTGTTTTTAAAGCAAGGTTCCCCATTCGGAATGGCGGTAACTCATTTCCTTGATCATCAATGATCGCAGCCTGAGTTCCTGGAATCGGTTTCCCCATCGATCCCGGTTTGATGTCCATCGACTTGTAGTTACAAATCATCATCGCGCCTGTCTCCGTCATCCACCATGTATCATGGATCCGTTGATCAAAGGCTTCTTTCCCCCAACGAATGACTTCTGGATTCAACGGTTCGCCGACAGACAATACATGACGAAGACTTGAGAGATCATGATGATTTGCAACATCAGCTCCCGCTCCCATCAACATCCGGAAAGCCGTTGGTGCGCTATACCAGACCGTTACCTTGTACTTCTCAATGACACTGTACCAGAAATCCGGATTGAAGCGTCCACCGACGACGATGTTCGTCGCGCCATTCAAGAATGGTGCGAAGATACCGTAACTTGTTCCTGTGACCCATCCCGGGTCAGCCGTACACCAGTAGATATCATCTTCTTGGAGATCAAGTACCCAGCGACCTGTCATCAAGTGCTGAATCATCGCATTTTGAACGTGGAGGACACCTTTTGGCTTCCCTGTCGATCCTGAAGTGTAGTGCAGGATCAATCCGTCTTCACGATCTAACCAGACCGGTTCGAATACATCGGATGCTTGCTCGAACGCTTTGCGGAAATCGAGTAATGTGTCCGATTCTTCGATATCTTCGTCGACAAGTACTACTTTTTCAAGTGATTCCAGTTCCCCAACTGGAACACGTGGGAGCAATGCCTTCGTCGTCACGAGTAACTTCGCTTCAGAATCAAGCAAGCGATCACGGACCGCTTGTTCCATGAATGCTTCAAATAACGGACCGACGATTGCGCCTACCTTCAGTGCGCCAAGCAAGGCAAAATACAATTCCGGTGAACGTGGCATGAAGATGAAAATACGGTCACCCGTTTTGACCCCTGCATCGACTAATACGTTTGCCGCTTTATTCGTCAATCGTTTCATATCTGCATATGTGAATCGTTGTTCCGTCGTTCCATCGAAATAGATCAGCGCATCCTTGTTCGCCCGCTCGCCTTCTGCGTGGCGGTCGATTGCTTCATGAGCCATGTTGACTTTCCCCGTTGTCGCCCATGAAAAGTACTGCTCAGCATCTTTCCAGTCGTACGTGTTCGTTTCATCATACTCTGCTAACCAATGCTTCCCTGGAAGCGCTTTCAAAACTTTCATGTCTCGTTCCTCCCCTTCTATGTTTTCCTCTTTATTATAAGCTAGTTATCCGTCAGTTCAATCCATTTGCCGTCAATTTGTTAAAAAATCCCTCTCTTTGCTCAAGCGCTTTCGTCTATAATGAATAGGAAGGTGGTGACGCTTACATGTTTGAAAAACAATTCAATCATCGGACGCATGAAACATCACTCGGTCCTGTTGACATCGAAGGTCCCGTACCGAGTCAAACACTAGCAACGTATACACTCGATTCAGGGTTGACGGCTTTTCGTCCACCTGCTGAACAACATCAAGCACTCGTTGAGATTGCAGACCTTGAGGAAGGACGGATCATCGTCGCTCGTCAAGGAACGGAAATCATCGGTTATGTGACTTACTTATACCCTGATCCTTATGAAACGTGGAGCGAAGGAAACAATCCGTACATCTTGGAACTCGGAGCGATCGAAGTCTCCTCTCGGTTCCGCGGACAACAGATCGGTAAAAAATTGCTTGAAATCTCTATGCTCGATCCCGCTATGGAACACTATTTGATTTTAACGACTGAATATTATTGGCATTGGGACCTAAAAGGGAGCGGACTATCGGTCTGGGATTACCGGAAGATCATGGAGAAGATGATGAACCATGGTGGTCTTGTCTTCTTCCCGACCGACGATCCGGAAATCGCCTCCCATCCTGCCAACTGCCTGATGGCACGTATCGGAAAGCACGTCTCACCTGAAGTCGTCGCTCATTTTGATGCGCTACGCTTGAGAAGACGCTTCATGTATGACTAAGCTCGAGGAGGAATCGTCATGTTAATCGAACAAATCATGAATACGACGTGCATCACGATGCAACCGACGAATTCCATCGCGCATGCGGTCGAACTCATGCAACGTCATCAGATTCGTCATGTTCTTGTCGTCAATGCCCGCCATGAACTCGTCGGTCTTGTCGGACTAAAGGAAATTCAAAGCGCAAGTAGCATCTTTCATCCGGATACGGCAAAGCAAGACCTACAGTATCCGGTCTCAAGCATCATGATTGAAAGTCCTGTCACGGCTCACCCGCTCGATTTTATCGAAGATGCGGCTGTGCTGTTTTATGAATATCGATTGACGTGTCTGCCAATCGTCCGCGGTCGACGCCTTGTCGGTGTCGTCACGGAAACGGATTTGTTGCGGACATTCGTTCAATTGACGGGTGCACTCGAACCAAGTTCTCAAATCGAAATCCGTGTTGAGAACACTGCTGGAACATTAGCAAAGATTGCCGCACTGCTTGCCAAAACGAATATCAATATCTTAAATGTACTCGTATATCCAACAGACGATCCGTATGTCCGGATCGTTGCGTTTCGTGTCCAGACGATGAATCCGATTCGGATCATCGAAAAGTTGCGCAAAGAAGGATTCGATGTACTTGGACCGGATGTGAGCAGATGAAGGATTTTGCCTATCTGTACAGTCCTGAAGAGGCGACTTATCGGTTTTCGGAGACACATCCATTCAATCCGATTCGCCTCGAATTAACGGTTTCTTTGCTTGAAGCGATGCATCAATTAGATGACATTCCTTGTATTGCGCCACGTCATGCGACTGATGAAGAATTGTCACTCGTTCATGATCAGGATTATATTGCTGCCGTCAAAGCAGCCGGGACCGGAGCATTAACGCCTCTCAAGGCACAGATGTATGGTCTCGGGACAGAAGACACCCCTTTGTTCCAGGGGATGCATTCGGGCGCTTCTCTCCTTGTCGGCGGCACGATCGAAGCATGTGACCTCGTCTTATCTGGTCAATATAAACGGACCTTTCATATCGGTGGCGGATTGCATCACGGATTCCGTGGGCGTGCCTCTGGTTTTTGTGTCTATAACGATACCGCTGTCGCCATGGCAGCCATGATTGAAAAATATCACTGTAAAATTCTTTATGTCGATACGGACGCTCATCATGGCGATGGAGTACAATGGGCCTTTTATAATCGAAAGGACGTCATGACATTGTCTCTCCATGAGACGGGTCGCTACTTGTTTCCAGGAACGGGAATGGTGACGGAACGAGGGTCTGAAGAAGGATATGGATTTAGCTGGAACGTGCCACTGGACGCCTTTACGGAAGATGATTCGTTTTTACTCGCGTATGAGACGGCACTCTTTGAAGCCTGTGAATTGTTCCAACCGGATCTCATCATTACGCAAAATGGTGCCGATGCACACGCGCTTGATCCATTGACTCACCTATCCTTAACGATGAAAAGTTATGAGCAGATCCCTCAAATCGCCGTCGCTGCAGCAAATAAATATACGAATGGAAAAATCGTTGCTTTAGGAGGCGGTGGCTATGACTGGTATCGTGTCGTCCCCCGCGCGTGGAGTCAAGTTTTTGCTGCCATGACCGGACAAGCTCCGTTTCGTGGAGAGATTCCTACTTCATGGCAAGAACGTTGGAGTGGACAAGAAACACCCCCACCAACACACTGGCATGATCCAACACCACTCTACCCCGCCATTCCGCGACGACCTGAAATCGAAGAAAAAAATTGGGAGACTGTTAAACGACTAATTTGGCCGTTCGTGAGCGATGAGCGTAAGAAACAATTGACTGCGACTTCCCCTTACTCCGTTGATTAATCGACTTTATATCTTCACATTTATTTCGTTCGGAGTTCACAACTTGTTGCTATACTAAATATGGAATTTTTACTTAGTAAATGAATAATAGTTGGGGGAATCATCATGAAAAAGGCATGGCTTTATTCCGGTCTTATTCTATCGACAGGGATCGTACTCGCAGGGTGCGGCATTGAAAAACAGGCAATGGATCACGATAACATGCAAGGGTCAGGAAAACCGACGGTCGAGGTCAACGTCAATGTTCCGGCCAAGACAATGGAAGAAGATAAAGTTGTTTTTAAAGCGTCAGCTGTCGAACAAAAGAAGCCAGTCAATCTTGAGGACGTGACATTTGAAGTTTGGGAAGCCGGAAAACAAGACGGTGCCCATCAAAAGTTCAAGGCAACCTTGAAAAAAACGGGTTCTTATCAAGCAGAAGCTAAGCTTGCTGAAGGTGAGTATGAAGGACAGTATCATATCAATGATAAAAAAGGACTCCATCATATGGATAAGATCTCATTCGTCGTCATGGATCATTCACATGAAAAAGAGGAAGCATCGCACGAGCATGGACATGATCACAAAGCCGTCGATGGCCTGTCTGTCCATTACATGGGCGCAACAAAAGCGAAAGCTGGTGCTGAACTTCCCGTCTCCTTTCATGTTTTCCTCGATGGGAAACCGCTAAAAGCGAACGTACAAGTGGAAGTCATTGAAACGGGCATTGAAAAGCATAACTACGTTCCTCTAGAAAAAAAGGGTGATGCCTACAGCGGGAAAGTGACATTGACTGCACCTGGTCAGACGACGGTTCGACTCCATGTCGAAAATGACCAACTCCACCATCACCAAGATGAACTTATTACCGTCGCGAAATAAAAAAACGTCTCTTTTTTCAAGCAGCTTGCTTGAGAGAAGAGACGTTTTTTCGATTAAGGACGTGTCGAATCCCGTTGTTCGATCCGGTGTGGTAACGTGACATCGTTCGTTTCAATTTCTTCTTTATTCAAGATTTTCGTCAATAGACGCATCGAGACTGCTCCGATATCATACATCGGTTGAACGACAGTCGTCAGTTTCGGACGAATCATCGTCGCAAGACGTGTGTTATCGTGTCCGATGACTTCGAAGTCTTCCGGTACACGGTGTCCAGCATCCTGTAAGGCATGGATGACACCAAGAGCCATCTCATCCGTTCCAGCAAAAATCGCGCGTGGGCAATCTTCTCCAAGTTCAAGCAATTGATTCATCGCCTTCATTCCTGAATCATACGTATAGTTTCCAAGGACGACATTTTGCTCGTTAAACGGAAGATTTGCTTCTTCGAGTGCTCGGCGATAACCCGCAAATTTCTTTTCACCATTGATTTGCTGTTCGAGCGGTCCAGTGATGAATCCAATCCGTTCATGTCCACGGTCGATCAAAGACTTAACAGCATCGTGCGCAGCACTCTCATAATCGATGTTGACGGCAGGAAGATCATAATCTTGATTCAACGTCGCAGCAAGAACGATCGGAACTGGTGATGTTTTGAACTCACGAACGAGATCCTCATGCAAACGTCCGCCCATGAAGATGATTCCATCCACCTGTTTTCCGAGTAATGTATTGAGCAAATGAATCTCTTTTTCCCGGTTTTGGTCGGAGTTACATAAAATGATGTTATATTTATACATTGTCGCGACGTCCTCAATCCCGCGTGCTAAATCCGCAAAGAAGATGTTCGAGATATCGGGCACGATGACACCGACCGTCGTTGTTTTTTTACTTGCCAGTCCACGGGCAACAGCGTTCGGACGATAACCAAGCTGTTCGATTGCGTCTTGGACCTTCTTTCGTGTAGATGGTTTGACATTCGGGTTTCCGTTGACGACACGCGATACGGTCGCCATCGAAACAGCAGCCTCTCGCGCGACATCGTAAATCGTAATATTACTATTCAAAACAAATTCCTCCTTTAGTATGATCCATCTCAAGTGTTTTCATTTCGTTTTCATTTTTAGGCAACACGAAAGGAAGACAGGAAAGATAGTTTTCTTTTCCCATTCTTCCTTCATTGTAAAACGTTTTCATTCGCTTTAGGTTACCCTTTTTCGGAAATCATTGAACGTTTAGTGCCGGAAAGGTAGTCGTCAAGTTTTCGATGAACGTATCGAATTCTTGGAAATCGAGTTGTTGGTTCGCATCAGACAACGCAAGTGCTGGGAACGGATGGACTTCGACCATGACAGCGTCTGCCCCGATCGCGTATGCCGCTTTTGCTGTTGGCAAGAGTAAATCCTTACGTCCTGTCGAGTGCGTGACATCGACCATGACAGGGAGATGCGTCTCTTGCTTCAGAATCGGAACTGCTGAGATATCAAGCGTGTTCCGTGTTGCACGTTCATACGTCCGAATACCACGCTCACATAAGATGACTTGATCATTACCACTCGCCATGATGTACTCAGCCGCGTACATGAATTCCTCGAGTGTTGCAGAAAGACCTCGTTTTAAAAGAACCGGTTTATTCGTACGACCGACTTCCTTGAGTAAATCGAAGTTTTGCATATTGCGTGCGCCGACCTGGATGATGTCGACATATGGTAAAGCAGATTCAACGGCGCTCGGTGTCATGATTTCAGTGATGACATACAAACCGTGCGCGTCCGCTGCTTTTTTCAACATCTTTAGACCTTCGAGTCCTAGACCTTGGAAGTCGTAAGGCGATGTACGTGGTTTGTACGCTCCGCCTCGCATGAACTTCACGCCATGTTTCGCGAGCTGTTCCGCGACCTCAAATACTTGTTCTTCGCTCTCGACCGCACACGGTCCAGCGATCAATTGTTGTGAACCGTCTCCGATGACGGCATCTCCGATCCGGATGATCGTATTCGTCGGTTTTTGTTTCCGTGATACGAGTAATTTCCGAGTCCGATCTTCTCCTTGTAATTCGAGAGAAGCTTTGAAAATTTCTTTAAATACATGCTGAAGGCGTCCTGTTTCAAAAGGTCCATGGTTATTAGCGGCAATTGATTCGAGCATTTGACGTTCTCGAACAGGGTCGTATCGATCAAGCCCTTGTGCTCGTTTGACTTTTCCGATTTCAACAGCAATTTGACCTCGTCTGTTCATCAATTCCAATAATTCTGCATTCACTAAATCGAGTTCATCACGTAATCTTTTTAATTCTGCATGTTGATCCATGTCCTACCACTCCCTAATCAGCATATAGCTCGTAATAGCAACTAATTATAGCGAACTCTTTCCCTGTTGTACATAAAGAAGCTGCATGATTTCTTAAAATATGAAAATAAATTACGTTTTTTCATATAATTTTTTTGTGTTTTCTCTATAAGGAAACATAGAAAAAGAGCCCTCGTGATGAGAGCTCCTCATATATTGATTATTTCTTATGATTCACATCAGACTGCGGATCATTGTCTTCCTCTTGTTCGTCTGCTAACTGTTCACGTAACTCCGAAAGTTCAACGACCGTCTCCGTGTCGATCTCTTCTGCAACAGACGCCCCATCCACTTCGTCGCCGATTTCACGTTCGATGTCACGTACGAGCTGTTCTGCTTCTGCGAGAGCAGCATCGATGCTTGCCTGATCCTTCTCAAAGCCCGCATATTGTGCCGCTTCTTGAACCGTTGAATTGTTCTTCGCTTTTTCAATGACAGGTGCTGCCTTATCTTTCGCTAGTTGAATCCACTCACCTACGAGTGGCTCCGCTTTTTCGCGGACAACTTGTGTCTGTTCCGTCAAACGTTGACGCGCAGGCGCCGTACGCTCGTCAATCAGATTGCGTACTTCACGACCTGATTTTGGGCTAGAAAGGAGAGCTGCCGCAGCACCGATCAATCCACCAACGATGACTCCGGCAAGGAAGCCTCCTCCTTTAGAAGAATCTTGTGCTTGATATGGGTGTTGTTTCGTCATGATTTACGATCTCCCTTCAACTCATCTGGAATGCTTTCGACGTCCGGTACTGACACGACTTCCGGTGTGACCGGCGCCTCTGCCTTTTTCCGGAATCGACGACGTGGCTTTTTCTCAACCGTCGTCGTTGCCGTCGAATGATTTTGAACCGTAGTCTCTGCCGGTTTATTTTTCTTAAATAACTCTACAGCGACTGATCCCCAACGGACTGCTTGCGCAATCTGTTCTTTATTCGTATCCGCTGCACCAGCAACCGTATCGGATACTGTCCGGACAGAATCTGTCACTTTGTTTAAAGATGTACCGAGTTCTTCGATCGAGTTTGCGACAGGCGCAAGCAATTCTGTTTTTTCTTCAATCGTATCGACCAGACGATTCGTCTTATGTAACAACGCTGTCGTCTCCATCATGATACCGTCTAATTGACGTTCAAGTCCTGCTGTCGTGTTGGCTACATTGTTGAGCGTTTTACTCGCAGCACCTAATACACGGGCAAGGAAAATGACGAGCACTACGAATGCGATCGCAGCGACTAATCCGGCGATTCCGCCTAATGTGATTTCCATGGTTCTTGCCTCCAATTTTTTTGCATAGTCTTTTGTTGATAGTTCGACATGTAGCAAGTCGTTCCTGCTACTCCAAATGGTTTATTTCCGTTACAATGATAAATGAAACCTATATAATCCATTTCGAGGGGGAAATTTCATGCGTGACCCACGTCTTACTCAACTGGCAACGAATCTCATTAACTATTCGGTTGCCCTTGAACCTGGTGAAAAAGTATTGATTGAAAACTTCGGCATCGAACGCGAACTGGTCGAGGCACTCGTTGAAGCTGCCTACGCGGCTGGCGGTCATCCGTTCGTCTTACTTAAGGATAATCGTATCCTACGAAAATTATACCGAAATGCTTCAGAAGAGCAACTCCAATTGATGGCAGACATCGAACGCAAGCAAATGCAAGCGATGGACGCATACATCGGACTACGTGCTGGTGATAACATCAATGAATTGTCAGATGTGCCGGCTGAACAGATGAAACTTTACGGTCAAACGATCGGTAAGATGCACACACAAGATCGTGTCAAAGGAACGAAATGGGTCGTCCTTCGTTTCCCAACTGCATCGATGGCGCAACTTGCAAATCAATCGACAGAAGCATTCGAAGACTTCTACTTCGATGTCTGCACGCTTGATTATGAAAAAATGGGACAAGCGATGGAACCACTCGTCGACTTGATGAACCGGACGGATCGTGTTCGTCTCGTCGGACCAGGAACGGATCTAACGTTTTCAATCAAAGACATCCCAGCCATCAAATGCGCCGGAAATGCTAACATTCCAGACGGTGAAGTCTTTACGGCACCCGTCAAGGATTCGGTCAACGGTGTCATCTCATATAACACACCATCTCCGTATCAAGGGTTCACGTTTGAAAACGTCAAACTGACGTTCAAAGACGGTAAAATCGTCGAAGCGACGGCGAACGATACGGATCGGATCAACCAAGTCTTCGATACAGATGCTGGTTCTCGTTTTGTCGGCGAATTCGCGATTGGCGTCAATCCCTTCATTCAGCATCCAATGAAGGATATTCTATTCGATGAAAAAATCGATGGCAGCTTCCACTTCACACCAGGTCAAGCTTACGAAGAAGCCTACAACGGTAATGACTCATCCGTTCACTGGGATCTCGTCAACATCCAACGTCCTGATTACGGTGGTGGAGAAATCTGGTTCGACGACGTATTGATCCGTAAAGACGGTCGTTTCGTTCTTCCAGAACTCGAAGTCCTCAATCCTGAAAACCTGAAATAAGAAAAAGCGGATGGCTCGTCCTACATAGGACGGGGTCATCCGTTTTCTATATCTTATTTTTTCAATGTCGCACGAAGCATCCAAATTTGTTTTTCGATTTCCTTCGCTTGACCAAGTAGATCATCTTCAACCGTCACGTCTTGTGCCTCAAGATGTTCAATCGCATCGAGCATCTCTTTTCGGACTTGTTGGAAGTCTTTGATGACGGAATCAATCATCTCATCTGCCGATAACCCCGATTTCGCTTCTTCAAGCGTCGTTTGCTCTAAATACTCTTTCAGTGTCGCAGAAGGTGTTCCGTTATTCATCAGGAGACGTTCTGCAACGACATCATATTGTTCAGACACCCATGTATAAAGTTCTTCAAGCTTCTCGTGAAGCGTTAAGAAGTCTGGTCCTTTAATGTACCAATGATAATTGTGGAGTTTGACGAACAGTACCCCATAGTTTGCTACCTGTTGATTCAAAGCTGATTTTGCATGATTACTAATCATCCGATATTCCCCTTTCCTGATTTCAAATGACGTTCTATTTCATCTTTATCCTTAAATAACAAAGAATAAACATCATTCTCAGGAAAAGTGCTCTATCGAGGACGCTTTAATCCTTTCAACATATACCCACCTTTGAAGTCGACGGAATCGAATGCGACGAGGAATGCTTTCGGTTCGTATTCTTCGACGAGATTACGAAGCACTTTCATACGTGTTCGAGCCGCGAGCACATCTAACCGATAACGGACACCGTCTCGTCCTTGACCTTGATAATGTGTCACACCAAAACCATTATCGCGAATGACCTGAATCAGTTCCGCTGGAAATTCTTGCGTATGCACTTGAATCATATTGTAACCGATGGCGAGTTTTCGCTCGACATATCCACCGACGAGTATTCCTAGACCAAATCCAAGCGCGTAAACGACCATACCGAGTGTCGTTAAGTCTTGGAATACGATTCCTAGTGCAAAAATGTAAATCAATGTTTCGACTGTGCCAAACAATCCGGCAATGACAGTTCGCCCTTTGACGAGCATGATCGTCCGTAATGTCAAAACAGGAACGTAAATCAACTGGAGCAATAAGATGAGTAAAATCTGTCCCATGGTGTCTTTCCTTTCTGTTAATAACTTCAACACATACACACTATTTCAAACTTTTTTTCAAGATGCAATCCTATTTTAGATTTTCCTCATCGGTTTTTTGAAATTACTATCATAATTCAAAATTACGACAAAAAAAGTGCCACTCGAGTCGAGTGACATTTTGATTCTCGCTTATTTCACACTTTGATATTGATGCTGATACGTTTGGATATCGCCCGCTCCCATGAACAGAAGCACAGCATTTTCATGCTGACGTAGAACAGAAACGTTATCGCGCGTCAGAATAGAAGCTTGCGGGATTTTCTCCTGCAGATCTTCGACGCGAACTTGCCCTTCCTGCTCACGTGCCGATCCAAAGATTTCGCATAGATATGTCGCATCTGCTTCACGTAAAGAAGTCGCGAAATCATCCATGAATGATTTCAAGCGTGTGTACGTATGCGGTTGGAAAATCGCAATGACTTCACGGTCCGGATATTTCTTCCGTGCCGACTCAATCGTCGCGCTGATTTCCTTCGGATGGTGCGCGTAGTCATCTACTAGGATTTGTGTGCCGAATTCCGACTCACTGAAGCGACGTTTTACACCACCAAATGTGGCTAAACGTTCAGCAACGTCGTCTTTGCTCAATCCTTCGTACTGACAGATCGCAATGACAGAGAGTGCATTCAAGACATGATGACGACCGAATCCTGGAATGAGGAACGTGCCGTAGAAATCATCACGTAAATAAACATCAAATGATGTACCATCTGGCGTTGACGTCGCGTTTTCCGCGCGGAAATCATTGTTTTCTCCAAATCCATAATAGAGAACAGGTACATTCGCTTGAATGTTTTGAAGATGCTCATCATCTCCACAAGCAACGATCGCTTGCTTAACCTGCATCGCCATTTCTTGGAATGCCGAAACGACGTCATCGATTCCTGTGAAATAATCCGAATGATCGAAGTCGATATTCGTCATGATAGCGTAGTCCGGCTTGTAATATAAGAAGTGACGTTTGTATTCACATGCCTCGAAGACGAATGCTTTCGCATCCTCTACTCCTGCCCCTGTCCCGTCTCCGATCAAGAAAGCTGTCGGCGTGATACCGCTCAAGACGTGTGAAAGCAAACCTGTCGTCGACGTTTTTCCGTGTGAGCCTGTAATGGCGACCGAACGATATTCATTTGCTAGGTGTCCTAAGAAATCGTAATAATGATGGATGGTTAAACCAAGTTCATTTGCCCGTGCGATTTCTGGATGATCATCTCCAAAAGCATTCCCTTGGATAATGACATAATCTTCTTTGATGTTATCCGCATTGAACGGGAAAAATGGAATTCCCTTAGCCCGTAACGCGTCTTCAGTAAAAATGTGCTTTTCGATGTCTGAACCTTGCACCTCATGATTCATCTCATGTAGTACTTGGGCGAGCGCACTCATCCCTGTTCCTTTGATTCCAACAAAATGATACTTTGTCATATAAAAGCCCTCCAATTCACGTTCCGGTCCGTACCATCGGGCTCGGGTACAAAACCTGTACCATTATAGCAAACCGATTTATTTTTTACCATGTAAATTATTTTGTTCTCGACGTGCGCGATACATCGCCATCAAGTCTTTCGTCGTCATAACGACGTTAACAGGCGGTCCGACCGGTTTTTTCACTTCCGACTGAACAGGCTTATCGACCTCAGTAACAGATGGATCTTGATCTACTTCAATAGCAGATGTATCAAAAGTCGGTGCGAAGCTCTCCGCTTGTTGCTCAGCTTCTTTTTCATCAGCAGACTCTTCACCTGATGTCTCTGTCGGAACAACTAATTGTTCCACCGTCTCACTGTTGGAAGATGTTTCAGTTTCGTCCGTTTCTTCTACTTCGGTTACGGTCGGCACTTCTTCTCTCACGAGCTCTTCGCTTGTGTGAGGTTCCGGTACAAGTAATTCGACGTCCGTTACCGGTACAAGACCAGCATTTGCTTCGTCTGATACGACTTCTGTCGGATCAGCTGATTGTTCCATCGTCTCACTGTCGGAAGATGTTTCAGTTCCGTCCGTTTCTTTTACTTCGGTTACGGTTGGCATTTCTTCTCTCACGAGCTCTTCACTTGTGTGAGGTTCCGGTACGAGTAATTCGACATCCGTCACCGGTACAAGACCAGCATCTGCTTCCGCTTCGTCTAATACGACTTCTGGCGCGATCAGTTCTTGATCCGTCAAAGCAACCTCATCAGTATTTCCCTCTTCGACTGTTTCCGAAACCTGCTCACTCATTTCCGTTTCTTCCGCAGCTTTTACGGTTTCCGATGCAGATTGCTTCGGACGTTGGAATCCATAAATCGGTGAAGGCACATCCGTTAAAACGAAGCGATCTTCACGCTCCTCTTTTTTCGGACGTTCCACCGGCTTTGTCTCACGTTCCCCTGCAAGCTCTCGACGAATCCGGGCAGCCTGCTCTTTTAGTGACTGTTCATAACGATTACTCATACGTTCACCCCTCCATCTTGTTAAAAAATCGGTCGAATCATCGACCGATTGAGAATGCTTCCCCTACTGCTTTTGTATCATCGAGTACAAGAATCCCTTTTTCTTGTGGTGCATCGACAAGTCCGAGCTCACGTGCTGAACAGAGCATACCGCTTGATGGTACGCCGCGTAACGCTGAAGGACGGATGATTAACCCAGACGGCATGACCGCTCCCGGTTTAGCAACGACTACTTTTTGACCCGCCGCTACATTCGGTGCTCCACAAACGATTTGTAAAGTTCCGTTATCTACTTCTACCTGACAGACCGATAATTTATCAGCATCCGGATGCTTCTCGCAAGAAGCAACGAACCCAACAACGAATTTCGGAGAATAATCCACTTGTTCGAGTGACAATTCGATATCTCGACTCGCCAGTTCCTTTTGGATGCGTGTTGCCAATTCTTCCGTCAATTCAACCGGTCCTTGTGTCTCGATCGTAAACATAGTCGAAGCATCAAACAGGTTGTAACCGACGACACGATCACCATGCTTGATAGTTGCTACGTCTCCTTCACGAGTCGCTGTCACTTCCGCACGTGGTGCGTCTTCCAAAATGATCATTAAGACGTCGCCGACGCCCTCTTTATTATAAAACACATTCATTCAATCCATGACTCCCTTCCGCCTTTCTCACAATGCCTATTGTATCAGATTCTTCACTCTTTCGGCTGCTTGTTTTTCGCAAGGACGAAGACCGGCTCCAGATTGCCCTCTTCATATAAGAATGGCAGTGCCGTGACCGGTACACGACCGTTCGAAAAGAAGTCAAACATCAGTTGCTGTAAGACATCATATCCGGCGTCATTCCGAATATCAGCGAAAATCAGGACATCCTGATGCGGAATTCCGACTGCGAATTCTCCTTCGATTTGCGCCGCATAATCTGCTAATAACGTCTTGTTCAAAACACGACTCGCCTCATATCCGTCGCCGAGACTCAAGAAATAAAAGATATTCCCTGCGACTTCGTCTTGTTTAAATGGCGCTTCAAGCGATTTCACATTAAAACGCGCTGCTTCTGATAACTGTTCAGCTGTCCATTCAGCAGACGCCAGTAACTCCTCATCAATCAAACGATACGTCGCTCCTAAATCGAGTGCATACATGATTTTCGTCTCGCCCGTATGTGGTGTACTGACAAGCGTCTTCCCTTCTTTTGTCGTATCGGCAAACGATTTAGCACGAATGACAGGAAAGATTTTTTGCTCTTGTCCAACGAGTGAGATTTGATCCGTTTGTCCGAGTACAGCACGGATATATTCGATCGTCTCTTCGACTGCGATGACACCTCTTCGTTTTGCTTTTGCGACAAGCGGATTCAATCCGACATCAACGCCTGATTTATCGTGCTTTCGCTCAATTCGTAATACAGACTTTTCACGATCGAAATATGTCGCGTACCCTTCTTCTTCAAATGTTTGTGTCATCATTCTTCGGATTTGTTGTAGTTCCATTCGAATTCATCCTTTCTATCATGAAAAAAAGCGAGTCAGCGCTCGCTTTTTTCTTAAACCGTCTCTAAAAATGCTGTCACCTGTTCTGGTGTCTTCCGCTCTTTCCCGACATAACGCCCTGTCTCTTCACCATCGCGGAATGCAACAAAACTCGGAATTCCGAAGATGTCCATTTCCTGGGCAATTTCAATATGATCGTCGCGATCGACGTAGTAAAACTCGAAGCCGTTAAATGTTTGCTCGATTTCCGGCATGAACGGATCTAAGAAGCGGCAATCCGGGCACCAGTTTGCTGAGAATAAAAAGACGGCATTTCCTTGTTTTGCTGTATCGAATTCTTGTTTGGATTGTAATGTTTTCATGATGATTTCCTCCTTTGATTTCCCTAGAAGTCATTGTCCTCATCATAGCATATTCAATTGTGGCTGTGCGTTTTCGTGCTTGGTTTGCTATACTGCAACTAGAAAACACCTGGAAAGGACTTCACTATGGCAGATCAACCAATCAAACATCCGTTCGAACGCTTCGTCGGCTTCGTTGGCATGACGAGTTGTTTACGTTACGGCTATTCCTTCATTGATTCTGAACGAAGCTTACCCGAAATCTTTTTGTATTTGGTCGTCGGTTTTGCGATCATCATTTTACTCGAAGCACTCGGAAAACGACTCGCTCGAAAATTGCCTGTCGTACGCATGCGGTATTTGACTCCGCTTTACCTCATTTACCTCTACGTTTTCTTTACGAGTTTTTATTCAAGTTCATTCGGATTCTCTTTATGAAAAAAGCTGATTCAAAAAGTCATATGCTTGTTCGTCCACCATCCGGTCAAACAGGCGTATCCTTTAGAATCAGCTTTTTGTATTTAATATTCGATTTTTAAATCGCCATCTTGAATCCGACCGAGACGTCGTAATATGCGATAAATGAAATAACTGATGATGCCGGGCGCAAGGAAACAGAGGACAGCGACTGCGAGGTAATACTCCGTTTCGAACCCCATCGTTTTTAATAACATCAATGGACCAACGAATCCGCTCGTACCCATACCAGAACCTTCCGGGTTACTCTCAAGCATTAACAAAACAGTCGCAAATGGCGCTAGTATAGCACCGGCTACAGTCGGCGGTAGAAGAATCCAAGGATTTCGAATGATATTTCCTACTTGTAACATCGATGTTCCAATCCCTTGAGCAACCACACCACCGATTCCGTTATCACGATAACTGATGACGCCAAATCCAATCATCTGTGCCGCACAACCGATCGTCGCCGCCCCTGCAGCAAGTCCATCCAAACCAAGCATAATTCCAAGCGCAGCACTCGAAATCGGCGCTGTCAATGCAAGACCCATGACGGTAGCAACGAAAATCCCCATGAATAATGGTTCGCGTTCCGTTCCCCAATGAATCAACTCACCGAGATCCGTCATGCCTTTTCCAATCCACTTTCCTGCGTAACGTCCGGCAACGAATCCGGCTAGTAACGTAACGAACGGCGTCAATAGAATATCGAGTCTCGTCGTCTTTGAAACGAGTTTTCCGACCTCTGTCGCTAGAAGCGTTGCAATGTAACTACCTGCTGGTCCTCCTGCTTCATATCCGAACGCACCAACGGCAACTGCTGCGAACAAGATAAGCAGTGGTGCCTCAAGCGCAAACGCTACAGCCACACCGATTGCTGGCCCGGTCAGTGCGATTGCCTGCTCTCCTAACTGAATGAGAAACTTCGCCTCTACACCACGATCGACCAGTCCTTCACCAATCGTTCGGATGATGAGACCCATGATCAACGAACTAAACAAACCAAGCGCCATATAACTTAATACGGTGATGAAATATACTTTAGGGCTAAGTGAGATCCCTTTTTGTTTGAACATCTTGTCACGTCCTTTTCTTAACATCGCGTATCATTATATCAAATCTCCTTTCTATCCGACTACATTGTTTTTCCAACTGACAAGACAGTTCATGCTTACGCCGTTCTTATTTAAACAAAAACAGACAGCGGATTCATATCCACTGTCTGTCATGTCATTCACTTGACTTGTAGCGTCGCGAGCGTCGTCGTATCGAGGTTCGTGACGAGTTTCCGAAGCAATTCCTTCGCCGCATCATAATCATCTGTATGCATGATCGATGCATGCGTATGGATGTAGCGTGCTGGTAATCCAACGACTGTTGTAGGAATCCCATTATTCGAACGATGGATGACACCACCATCGGTCCCACCTGCACCGACATAATATTGATACGGAATCTTGTTCGATTCTGCCGTATCGAGGACGTAATCCGTCATCTCTTTTGAGAGGATCATGACACTGTCTTTAATTCGAAGCAACGGTCCTTGTCCGAGTTGACCGAATTCCGTTTTGTCTCCTGATGCATCATTGGCAGGAGAAGCGTCGACGACGAACGCGACGTCGGGATCGATGAGTGCCGTCGCTGTTTGCGCACCGCGCAATCCAACTTCTTCTTGAACCGTTGCACCCGAGAACAAAATGTTCGGATGATCCGCCGCTGTCGTCTCTTCCAACAATTCAATCGCCATTCCGACACCATAGCGGTTATCCCATGCTTTCGCCATGATCTTCTTCGGATTCGCCATCGGTGTGAACGGGAAGAATGGTACGGCAGGAATACCTGGACGTACTCCAAACGATTCCGCCTCTTCTTTTGAGTCTGCACCGATATCGATGAACATGTCTTTGATCGCCATTGGCTTATTGCGCACTTCTTCTGTCAATAAGTGTGGTGGAATCGATGCGATGACACCAGGGATGACACCGTTGTCCGTACAGATCGAGAAGCGTTGCGCAAGCAACACTTGGCTCCACCAGCCACCGAGCGGTTGAATCCGCAACATTCCGTTCTTCGTGATTTGCGTCACCATGAATGCCACTTCGTCCATGTGCCCGGCAACCATGACTTTCGGTCCTGTCGCATCGCCTGTTCGTTTTCCGAAAATCGAACCAAGTCCATCCGTAACGATCTCATCCGTGACAGGTGTGATGCGCTCGCGAACGAACTGACGAACGTCGTGCTCAAACCCCGGTGCCCCATTCAATTCCGTCAGTGTTCGAAATAACTCTCTCGTTTTTTCATTCATATGTATCGCCTCCTGCTTCTCATTATACAAAAAATTGCTTCTATCACTTAACCTTTTGTTTCTCTCTGAACGAATTATTTGGTACAGTAGGAATAGAACCTGTAAGGAGGGGAATTTTAATGAAAAAACGCTATTGGATTATCGGATTGGCAGCAGCTGTCGTCGCCGCTTTCGCAGTGAAGAAAGCCGTTGATAACAAACAACTTTCTGCCGAGGAAGCGCTCGAAATCACGAAACGCACATTTTCAGCAAAAGGACGTGTCCAAGGTGCATGGATCTCTGCAACACCAGAGGCTTACGCATATGAGTCACGTGACTACCAAAGCTACAAAGGTGGCATCTCGGTCCTTGAAGGTGATGACGAAAAAACGTATCAATTCACAGTTGATGCCGAAACTGGCGCTTTACTCGAATACGCTTAATCAAAAGACCGTCCTTCGATCGACGAAGTACGGTCTTTTTTCCACGTTCATCTGAAGGGGGTATGATTCATGTCGATTCTTGCTACGCTGTTCGTTATCCTCGTTGCTTTGGAACACTTTTATATTTTAGCACTTGAAATGTTCTTTCTTTCTTCCAAAGCGGCTCGTCGAACGTTCGGTTTAACGGACGAAGCTGTTGCATCACAACAAATTCGGACACTTTTTGCGAATCAAGGCTTATATAATGGATTTTTAGCAGCCGGACTAGTATTTGGTCTGATTCGTCAGGATGTGGCTGTCCAATTGTTCTTTTTAGCGTGCGTCATCATCGCTGCGCTTTATGGCGCCGTGACTGCCAATCGCTCCATTTTACTCAAACAAGGCTTGCCTGCCATACTTGCTTTCATCTTCGTGTTGCTTGCATGAGAAAAGCCCCTATCCGATTGGATAGAGGCTTTTTTCTTAATTAACGCGGGTTGTCGTTGCGTTCGTAGATCGGGTTCATGTATTCCGTCGTCGAGTATAGACGTGGAACAACGATGTATAAGATGACTGCTGGTACAGCGATGATCAACAACATCAAGAGCATCGGTAACCAGTAGACGACTTTTTGTTGAAGATTATCCGAGTTACCGTCGATGTATTCTTTTACGCCATCAACTTTTGCAGCATCGGCACTCGTCAACAATTTACCGCTATCGGCATTGAAGAAGTGGATTTCACGTTTGATCGTGATGAAGATGCCGTCACGGACTGTCTCGATGACAGCGATCCCGCCGATGACTTCTTCTCCTTTTTCATTCGTGAACGTCTTCGGATCCTCGATTTCGACCGAACCTTTTTTATAATCGTAATGCGTCGTTGGTAATTCCTCATTCAATGCTTTCGTCATTTCTGAGGTATCAACCGCAGCAAGTACCGATTGACCGATACTTAATGCGAGAAAGAGCGCCGTTACGAAGGCTAAGCTTTTCTGCCACATCCCCAAATTCCCCCTTTACCTATAAGTACAAGTTCTTCAGTCAACAACATTGTACCAATTAATAAGAAAAAAGTGTGAAAGAAATACCAGGAAAATAAGAAAACTTTTTGTCTAAATTAATTTTGGTACGTTGCTTCCATCCGATAAATCGGTTGACCCATTGATGAAAAGCGCTCTTCGTACTCTGTCCGGACGTTATCTTCCGGTTCATTCGCATGTAAATCAAGTGACATCCAGTCGAAGCGCATGCCGTATGCTGACATCGTCATCAAACTCGATTCGAACAACTTCCGATTATCTGTCTTGAAGTGGATTTGACCCTTCGCCGGTAAAATATCTTCATATGTCGAGAGGAATGTTTTATACGTCAAGCGGCGTTTCGCATGACGTGTCTTTGGCCATGGATCAGAGAAGTTCAAGTACACGCGGGACACTTCGCCTTTTTCAAAGTAATCACGTAGGTCTTTTGCATCGACCGTCAAGACGCGAACGTTCGATTGTGGTGTTTCGACCAATTTTTGAACGATCGTCACGGCAACGCTTTCGAATAGTTCGATCGCGATGAAGTTGATATCCGGGTGTTGGTGCGCCATTCCGGTAATGAAAGCTCCCTTCCCTGATCCCACTTCGATGTAGATCGGGTTATCATTCTTGAACTCGCTAGCCCATGCCCCTTTAAGAGATGCTGGTTCTGCTATATAGATCGAGGATTGTTCCTTCATATAATCCTGCGCCCATGGTTTATGTCGTAAACGCACTATCGTTCATCCTTTCCAAACTTAAATTATCCGCAGATAAGTTTATCATGATTCGGGTAATTATATAAGAACTTCTTCGTTTCCTATCGAAGAATGTTCAGCAGTTCGTCACTTGAGAAATAGTGAGCATTCTAATACACTTAAGGTACGTAAGAACCGAAAAGGAGGGCTATACTGTGGATGATTTCTTGATTAGTTGGGCATCTCCCATCGTTCTCGTCTTGGGAATCACTGCTTTGTTCGTCTGGGCGACTTTCGGAAAAGTCGACGTCGAATAAGGGCAATCTCTGTACCTTGTGTAATCATACACAAGGTACTTTTTTTATTTTCTCAATGATTTTAGGTTGGTTTTACCATGAAACAGATGTATACTTTTTTTGAAACAGATAATTTATTACAGCTATCGAACACCAAAAAACGTTGGTAAAAAGGAGAATTGTAATGAACGAAAATAAAAACAGTGATTCAAAAGAATTAGTACAGAAGAAAACAGGTGCGGATCTCGTCGTCGATTCACTCATCGAGCAAGGTGTAGATTACATCTTCGGTATTCCCGGCGCCAAAATCGATTCCGTCTTCAATGTGTTACAGGACCGGGGACCTGAACTCATTGTTGCACGCCACGAACAAAACGCTGCCTTCATGGCTCAAGCCATCGGACGCTTGACGGACAAACCGGGTGTCGTCCTTGTGACATCTGGTCCTGGGGCATCAAATTTAGCGACTGGTCTTGTGACGGCGAACTCTGAAGGTGACCCTGTTGTCGCAATTGCCGGAGCTGTCACACGGGCCGATCGTTTAAAACGAACACATCAGTCCATGGACAATCAGGCACTTTTTACACCGATTACGAACTTTAGTGCTGAAGTGCAAGATGCCGACAACATTCCAGAAGTATTATCGAATGCTTTCCGAACAGCTGAAACGACAGCTGGAGCTGCTTTCGTCAGTATCCCGCAAGACGTCGGGCTAAGCGAAGCGAACGTCACGGCGTTCCGTGCGGTCGAAGCACCAAAGCTTGGTGTTGCACCAGAAGCATGGGTCGATGAAACAGCCCGTCTGATTCAAGAGGCAAAACTCCCTGTCTTGTTACTCGGTATGCGCGCGAGTCAGCCAGACGTCGTACATTCGATTCGTTCGTTACTCAAAAACGTCTCGATTCCTGTTGTTCAGACATTCCAAGCGGCCGGCACGTTATCACGAGAGCTTGAATCGAATTTCTACGGACGTGTTGGATTGTTCCGTAACCAGCCGGGAGATGCATTACTTGCAGAAGCGGATCTCGTTCTCTCGATCGGATATGACCCAATCGGTTATGACCCGAAATTCTGGAACCAACCAACGCACGACCGGACGCTTGTTCACATCGATCAAATGCGTGCTGAAATCGATCATTTCTATCGTCCAGATCATGAGCTTGTCGGTGATATGGCGAAAACCGTCGATGCGATCGCTGAACGCCTACGACCACTCACATTACCTGAAAGCTCTGTTCAGTTCCTTGAAGGATTACATCAACGTCTTGTCGATCGCGATGTTCCTCCTGTCGCGGATTCTTCATTGACGCATCCACTTTATTTCATGAAGACGTTGCGTGAAAAAATTGCGGACGATGTCACCGTCACGGTCGATGTCGGCTCACACTATATTTGGATGGCACGTCACTTCCGTTCGTACGAACCGCGCCACCTCCTCTTTAGTAACGGGATGCAAACGCTCGGCGTCGCACTTCCATGGGCAATCGCAGCTACACTCGTTCGTCCTGGAAAGAAAGCTGTCTCGATTTCAGGTGACGGCGGATTCCTCTTCTCTGCAATGGAACTTGAGACAGCTGTCCGTTTGAACTCACCACTCGTCCACTTCGTCTGGCGCGACAGCGGATTCGATATGGTCGCGTTCCAACAAGAGATGAAATACAAACGGAAATCCGGTACGTCATTTGGTGACGTCGATCTCGTCAAATACGCGGAAAGCTTCGGAGCAAAAGGACTCCGCGTCAATCATCCTTCGGAACTCGCAGCAATCATGGATGAAGCACTCGCGACAGACGGTCCCGTCATTGTCGATGTGCCGATCGATTACCGTGACAACATCGCGCTCGGAGAACAAGTTCATCTCGATCAATTGAACTAAGGAGGATTCACATGGCACACGATAAAACACTCGTCCAGATTTCAACGATGATGGCACTACTTGACGGCGTATTTGAGAGTGAAGTCACGTACGCTTCCGTCCTTGATCAACGTGATTTCGGTATCGGAACGTTTGACCACTTAGACGGTGAGATGATTGGATTCGATGGTCAATTCTATCAACTCCGCTCAGATGGTAGTGCTCGACCGCTCCAACCTGAGACGACGACGCCTTTCGCGACATTAACCCGTTTCGAGCCGGAACAAACTCTGACCGTGACGGAAGAGATGTCAAAAGCGACGTTTGAGCACTGGCTGAACGAACAACTCCCAACGATCAATAGCTTTTATGCTATCCGGATTGACGGAACATTCACGGAGGTTCAGACACGCACCGTCGCACGCCAGGAAAAACCATTCGTTCCAATCACGGAAGCTGTCGCTTCTCAAAGCGCTCGTACGTTCGAGCACACGGAAGGAACGCTTGCCGGATACTATACACCACGATTCGGTCACGGTATCGCCGTCGCCGGATATCACCTTCATTTCATCGATGCTGCTCGCGAAGGTGGTGGTCACGTCTTTGACTACACAGTTAAGAACGTCACCGTCTCATTCGAAGAAAAGCCGCAACTTGATTTACGTCTACCGACGACAGCGGCTTATCGATTGGCAGATCTCGAAAGTCACGATATTGAAAAAGAGATTAAAATCGCAGAAGGTTAATCAAAAAAAGCGTGTCGTTCCCTTTCGGAATGACACGCTTTTTAGTCGTTTGAGTATTCAAGTAGCTGTTCAAGAAAATGATAACTGTCGTCGACATCCGGATGACGCGTATCTTCATACCAGTAGAGTGACAATACTGCTTGCGCTACGACATACCAGTGCATGCGTCGCTTCAAATCGCTCGTCAAAGGATGTCCATAATGTTCGAACCATTCTGGCCAAGCCGCTTCGTCGACATAACTATATAACATCATTCCAAGATCGTACGCACGGTCAGCAATGATCGCATCATCCCAATCGTTCAGATAGAGTTGACCGTCTGCTCCCGTCAACCAGTTATTATGGTTCAAATCTGAATGACAAACGACCTGCTCATCCGTTCTGACCTGCTCCAGATTTTGTTCGAGGTAAACCATCGCATGTTCCACGAGCTCCGGATCCTCTAAATCATCCGGTTGAAAGTACAAACGACATTGTCGCAATAACTCATCAGGTTCGATCGGGCGCTGGTCAAGCTGTTGTAGCATGAACAGTAATTCCTTCGAATCATGGATTTTCCCAAGCAAACGTGCTACTTCAGGACGTTCCATCATTTCGGGCTCCAACTCGTCGCCTTCAATGAACTGTTGGGCGCTGATGACGTCCCCACTATAAATCCGTTTCGTCCATAATAACTTCGGAACGATTCCGTCTGCAGATAAAATCGCCAAAAACGGCGATGAATTTCGTTTTAAGAACAACTTCGATTGTCCGGTTGAAGCGATATACGCTTCTCCTGTGATTCCACCTGCTGGCGTAAGGGTCCAGCCTTCGCCAAGCGCATCTAAAATATCTAATTCCATTATAATCCGCTCAACTTTTTTAGTAGATTTGCCTAAGGCACAATGCTTATCTTAACACGTTGCGATCGTCGTTGACAACGGAAGGACCTGAATCCTGTCGACACCTTTCAGAAGCGGGTCGACCGAGGCCTTATCCCCTTGTACATGCACATTCCAGCGCGAATGATCAAGTGAGACTTCAACGATTTCGCGCGTCGTATTGTAAACGATGAGCGTGCGTTGCCATGCATCATACGAGTGGACCGCTCCAAGTTCATAAGCAATGACACCCGGACGTAAGTCGATGAAATGAAGCAACTCGCGAATCTGATTCGCTCGGTGCAACCGGAATCCGCCATGCATTCTACGAATCTGCAAAATCGTCCTGATGTATGTGACAAGGGACAGATGATCATCCCGCCGTTCCCAATCCATTCGATTGATCTCGTCTGGTGCGTTATAGCTGTTTTCAACACCTTGTTTCGTGCGCAAGAACTCTTGACCTGCGTGAAGAAACGGAATCCCTTGCGCAAACAAGGCAATCGTCTGAGCTAAGCGACTCATCCGCAATAATTGCTGTTCATCTGCCTCTGGACAAGATAACTTTAATTTATCGTATAACGTATGATTGTCGTGCGCCTCGACGTAATTGATGGAATAGGTAGGTTCCGGAAAACGTCCGTACGTTTGATTGTCGATATGGACACTTCCCGCAATCCCGTTTCGGACCTCCCCTTCCTTCCAGCCATCTCCCGCAACGAATCCTCGGTCGAATTCACTGAACGTCGATCCTTTTAACGCGTCACGGAACACATCATTAAAATGGGCGATCCGCGGCATTTGCGCAGCGGAGGCACTCATCGCCTTTAATCGTTCCGGTAACGCTGTCGCAAGATCCCATCCTTCTCCATACACCAGAATCGTTGGATCAATCGCATCGAGCGCCGCGCGAACATCATTCATCGTCTCAATGTCATGAATCCCCATCAAATCAAATCGAAAGGCATCAATCCGGTAGACTCGAGCAAAGTACGTCAAACAGTCAACGATCAGACGGCGCATCATGAATCGCTCAGATGCGGTATCATTTCCGACACCTGTTCCGTTCGATAGTGTTCCGTCTACTTCATAGCGGAAATAATAACCAGGGACAAGCTGTTCGAGAGAGGAGCGTTCTCGAATGAAAACGTGATTCATGACGACATCAAATGTGACACGAATGCCTGCTTCATGGAGCCGCTCTACCATTTCCGCGTATTCTCTGACACGAACGAGTGGTTCAACCGAACTCGCATAACTCCCAGCTAGCCCGAACCAAAGCATTGGGTCGTATCCCCAGTTATATGGAGACCGTGTCCGTTCATCGGTCGTCTCAAAAAAGTGGACTGGTAGCAATTGCAGATGGGTGATCCCGAGATCTAGGAGATAATCAAGTCCCGTCGCATGTCCGCGAGGAGAGCGTGTCCCTCGTTCCGTCATCCCCGCGTATTGACCCGGATGACTTGAACCAGCTGAGTGATCGATCGTGAAATCACGGATATTCGCTTCGTAAATGACAGCGTCTGACGGTTTGACGAACAGAGGACGCGCGACACGCTTCGGGAACCACTTGGTCATCGTCCGTTCGACGTCAACGATGACGCCGTATCGACCATTCTCCGATATCGCACTAGCGTACGGATCGACGACCTCTTGTGTGCCAAGATATGTCGTCACTTCATACCGATACCAGCACTCTGCGATATCTTGTTCCAGTTGAAGATGATAAGCACCTTGCTCTTGTCGCTCCATTTCGTGCTTTCCGAGTAACCGTTCATCTTGATCGTACACGACACACATGATCCGTTCTGCGACCGGTGACCAAACAGCAAAGTGAAATGCTCCCTCTTCTTCCCAGACACCGAGCTTCCCTTCGTAACGGTACTTGCGCTCGAATGCTTCCGTCCTGACTAACCGGTCGGGAACGACGCGGATTGACCGACCTGCTCCAAATACCTCATATCGACATTCTAGCTCGACCGGTTCCAGAACCGTCAATTCATAAAGCACCAGTTGTTCCTCACGGTGTGTCTCGACTTGCTGGATCGCAAGTGATTGTCCATCACATTCAAGCGACCAGTGGATTGACGGATTGCCTTCGACCTCGACCCGGATGCTCTGGAACGATAAGAACTCCGCCCGGATCACTGGTATCGCTACTTCTTGATTCGTCATCTCTTTCGCAACGACAATGCCGTCGCTCCCTCCCTTACTCTTGGATTCGAGACTGTCCCTCACTTTGAATCGCCATATGAAACGGAATCGATACCGTCTCTTTTAGGATTTTTTCGCACACTCGCATCTGAAATGCCTTTGTATGAGTCGCATTCGCATTCATCCGTTGCACCCAGTTCGGAAAATCGACTTTATTGACATACGTCGTCGTCGTTTCCTTTGGAATTTGATCAAAATAACCTGAAGGGGCGAGGATGACTCGTTCGATCGGCAAGACGTAATCTCGACCGAGTACGACCCGTAAAATATCTTCTGTCCGCTTTAAACCGATGTTCGGATTCAAAATTTGTTTCGCAGAAGCCTTGAACGGCTGCTCCCGCCATAACTTATCTCGCCGGATATGATAGATACTTTCGTCGCCATCGAGCCATTCCATGATATAGATCGCGGACGGACCGACGACGAACGGACTCAATTCGACTTCTCCGACTTGATATTGGATGACCGCTCGATAAAACATCGCATATTGTTCATTTAGTAGATGCAACATCTGATAGAAGTCTAAATGACGTTTCAATGGAATCCGCCAAATGTCCTCCTCCCCTGCTCCACCAGTGACGTTCAAGAGCTTTTGTAACTCGAGACGTTTTTTGTACCATTTATCAAACGCTCTTCGAGATAATTGTTTACCCGGAAGTTGAATAACTTCACTTTTTTTCATCACTTGCCACCACTTCTTCGGACGGATGAGCGTCTCCCCTGGAAACAACTCTCCTGCTTCCCATCTGCGATAGACATGGGCATAATCAAGTGCCTGGTGTTCACCGAATCGTTTTGTCATCTCTAGCGGATTTTTTTCAAATCGACTATCTAAGTCATATAGTTTCATCAAAATTGCGATGGGGATCACCTCATTCCTCTTCACCTATATGAATCCGGTAAACCGGCTCATACCGCGGTGAAACCTCTGGTCGTACTTCAAATAGAACGAGCTCACGAACAGTCCACTCTACTGATCGGATCGGACTCGTCTCCCATTCAGCTGCCTCAGTACGCCATTTTTTCGCGATCGTGACATGAGGTACGAATGGTCTGGTCGAATTCGGATCAATCTGTTCTACTAATTGAAACAATTCCTCCGATTCCGTTCCGAACCCTAAGACGCGTGGTCGTTCATTCCGACCAAACGTGATTAAACGATCGAATCGTAGCACGAAGGGTTCCATCGTACGCGCGATCTGCTGTAACTGCTGTTTCCACGACTGCTGTTCTTTTTCCTCCAATGGACCGAAAAAACGAAGTGTTAGATGATACTCTTCTAATGTATAAACGTTACGAAAGTGCTCAGGTAGCGATAACCGTTCAGCAAGATTCGCTAAATCTTTAGAAGGGATCGGTAAGGCAATGAAAAAGTGTCGTTCTTGTCTCATCGTCGCGTTCACTCCTTCATACGACCACTGATACCATACAGAATCGCACCTAGGATACTACTACTTGTATATACCCAAAAGACGATATAGATTGTACTCTTCTCGAGTACAAAACCACTCATCAGATTAAACAACGCGGTCGCGAGTCCCGTCGTCGTTGCCATATATGTACTGACAGCTGTTGCGACCATCGTCTCTGGAACGAGCGATCGGACATAATCTAAGGCGACAGGAATCAGCAGACCTACGATCATACCTTGCATCGCAGATAATACCCACAGCATGACGATTGGAAGTTCTAAAGCAATCATCGCCGTCCGCGCAGCCGACAACAAGGAGACGAATACAAGAACCGGAATCGCTCCGAAGCGTAATAACAGACGCGTGGCGATGCGCATAAACGGAATTTCGCACAGAACGGCGACAAAGAATAGTGTTCCGACGAGTGCTGTCGTCTCGCCACGAATCATGACGTAGCTACCAAAGTAATAATTATTGGCGAAGATGGGTCCGAAGATCAAACTCCCCCCTGCTAGGAACAATAAGAAACGCCGATTCGAAAAGAGCTGCTTTAACGGTACGGATTGCTGATTTGAAACATGGACGCTGCCCGTCTCTTCAATACCGATCAGAACAAGGAAACCGAGAACCCATGCTGCACCGGTTGCATAAAAAATCAGATTTAGTCCGCCATCCTCAGTGATTTGCCCAAGAATGAAAACAGCTAAAGCGAACCCTGCTGAGCCGAAAAGACGTAAAGCGCCGTAATCCACTTTACGCTTTCGCGTGTACTCGATCGCTAATGTATCCACGAGCGGAATATGCGCACACTGGAACAACGCCCAGACACAAGAAATCAACAATAAAAGTAGATAAACAGACGTCAGTAAGTAACTGAGTGTAAAAATACCGGCAGCAAGCATCGCGACGAGCAAAAGTCGTTTCGGTTTCCCGAGTCGATCCGCCGCGATTCCCCAGACAGGTTGTAGAAAAATGGAGAGAATCGGTCCAATCGCAACGATTGTTCCAATCTCTGAAGCCGACAGTCCGAACGCGTCGTTTGAGAAATAAAGCGCGAGGTACGGAATGAGTGCTCCTTGTCCAAAGAAAATAAAGAAATATAAAGCTTGGAAATGATAGGTTTGACGATTTTTCACACGGAACTTCCTTTCAAGAAGCAATCCCCCCATCTTTACGATGCGGGGATCATCAATCATTATTTTGCGAGCTCATAAATCGCTTCTGCATAGATCGCGACAGCAAGCAATAGTTCATCAAAATCAACATATTCATCGACTTGGTGGGCAACTTCAGGACCACCCGGGAAGACTGGACCAAAAGCAACTCCCGCCGTCAACGAACGCGCATATGTGCCGCCACCAATTGCTATCAAATCAGCTGATTGGTTAGTGTGGCGCTCATAAACGGCACTTAGCGTCTTGATCAATTCATGGTTTGGATCAACATGGTGCGGTGTCATATGCGTCCGCGTCTGCAATTCAAAACCATATCCTGCCGCGGCTTCCTTAATGATTTGCAGACGTTCCGTGAAGTCTGCTGTATACGGGTAACGGATATTGATCGATGCCGTTCCTTGCTCTTCAGCGTAACGGAATACACCGCCATTGATCGTTAAGTCACCTGTCTCGTCTGAAGCAGCGACACCGATCGCTACACCGCGAGAATCCCGGAACATATGCGTCACGAGTTGAATGTAACGACGACCGTTAGAATCCAAATGAAGCGTATTGAGGAAACGCGCCAAATGTAAAGCAGCATTTTTACCATTGTCCGGCTCCATCGCATGGGCTGCGACACCATTGACATCAAGTACGAGACCTTCCGTTTCTTGCTTGACTGTTCCTGTCAAACCTTGTTCTTCAAGATAAGCATGGAAATCCGTCTCAAGCGTTCCTACTTCGACGACACGAAGAAGCGCTTGAGCATGACCTGGAACCATGTTCGGACGTTCGCCACCTTCAAAACGAACGAGATGGTAACCTGTATCAGATGCTTGCGCTGGTTTCCCTTGAATCAATAACCCATCATAGAGTCCTTTTTCCGCATTGATGATCGGGAAGTCGGCATCTGGTGCAAAACCGAGTGTTGGCATCTCTTCATGTTTGAAGTAATGATTGACACAACGCCATTCACTCTCCTCATCCCCTCCTGCAATCAGACGGATGCGCTTCGAGAGTGGTAAGCCAAGTTCTTTGACGATTTTCAAAGCGTAATAAGCTGCCATCGTCGGTCCTTTATCATCAATTGCTCCACGTGCATACAGTTTTCCATCTACAAGCGTCGGGTTGAATGGACCGTATGTCCAGTGATCGCCACCAGCTGGTACGACGTCTAAGTGACAAAGAATACCGAGTAACTCTTCCCCTTGACCATACTCCAAATGTCCTGCATACCCATCGACATTTTTTGACGTGAACCCATCGCGTTCCCCTGTCGCGAGCATCCAATCGAGGGCACGTTTGACTTCATGACCAAACGGCGCGCCCTCTTCGATCGTGGATTCGTCGAGTACACTCGGAATCCGTAATAGTTCTTTTAAATCTTCTAATAAATCCTCGCGACGTGCGAGTACTTCTTCTTTCCAATTCACCATCTGATTTCGCTCCTTCATTACGGGTTTTGGATTCGTTTCCTATACACCTTCCTAGTATAGCGAATATTCGTTCAGATACGAACATCCAAATTCTGTTTTCTTTTTTATTTATTGAAATGACGAACATTCATCTGAAATAAAACTTGAATCGTCGACTTTACAAACTATTTGAATATGTTTTTTATGAAAACGTTCGGTTAAATTACTTGCATTTTAATATCAAAACGTTATACTAAAGGCGAAACAACTGGATATTGCATTGTCTTTTGTCACCCGAAGCTTTAGAACACTATTCTATCCATTGGGGGAGTGGTTATACCAATGAAAGATTCTACAGACCGTATGTTGACCCGGATTAAATCGATCTATCTCTACATCCAAGAGAACGGAGCTACTACGACAGCAGAGTTGGTTGAAGAGTTTGGCATCACTTCAAGGACCGTCCAGCGGGATTTGAACGTGCTCGAATACAACAATCTCATTGTGAGCCCTCGACGCGGTACATGGACGTCGAGTAAGAAACAAAAGCAAGCGGGTTGATCCAATGTTTCACTATGTATATCTTTCGATGACGCGATTCTTCGCGTCTTTTTTTGTTATCTTTTTTAAAACGTGGGGTATAGCTATTGGGAGAAGGAGATGATAAGCATGAATATTTTAATCATTGGAGCAAACGGAACAACGGGACGCAAAATGGTCGAATTGATCGCTAAACAAGGAGATCACCAAGCGATCGCTGTCGTACGGGAAGAAAATCAAATCAACGATTTGATCGCACTCGGTGCATCTGAAGTCAGACTTGGGGATTTGACGAAGGATGTCAGTGGCGTCGTCAGTAACGCGGACGTCGTCATCTTTGCAGCGGGTGCTGGTGGCGCATCGGACGAATTGACACGCGCCGTCGATCAAGAAGGTGCAATCAAAGTCATCGATGCAGCAAAAGCGAACGGGATCGATCGTTTTCTGATGCTCAGTTCAGTCGGTACGGAAGAACCGAAAGGCGAACTAAAAGTATATCTCGAATCGAAAGCAGTAGCAGACGCTCACCTAAAAGAAAGCGGACTCGACTATACGATCGTCCGTCCCGGTCCACTCAGCTACGATGACCCAGCAGGTACTGTTGAAACGAAAGAGCATTTTGATTCACACGAAGATCGTAAGGTGTCTCGTGACGATGTGGCGGCGCTGTTCGTTCACTTGATTGATCACCCGACACAGTCTCGTGTATTCGAAGTACTCAGCGGTCCTTATCCGATCGCAGAAGCACTACGTAATCAATAATTGAATCCCACAATAAAAGGCGATGGAATGCACATTCATTCCATCGCCTTTTCGTTTTGCTTATTCAGGTAGCCAATCAAATAACGCCAATTCCTCTTGTGTCAGTTCACGGTAGTCCCCGAGTTCAAGTGCCGGATCAAGCTCCAAGCGACCAATCGAGCGTCGTTTCAAGAACGTGACCTCTTTACCGAGGGCAAGCATCATCCGTTTGACTTGATGGAATTTCCCTTCTGTGATCGTCAATTCAAGCGTTGAATCTGTTTCTGTCGTCGATAAGATGACGAGTTTTCCTGGCTTTGCTTGATAACCGTCTTCTAAGGTGACGCCTTCCGCAATTGCCTCGACGTCTTCTTGCGTCAATACACCTGTCACTTCCGCGTAATACGTTTTTTCGACGTGTTTCTTCGGAGACATCAAGGCATGATTGAACGCTCCATCGTTTGTCAGTAACAATAAGCCTTCTGTATCCTTATCAAGTCGTCCGACCGGAAATGGTTTGAAATACGTCACGTCTTCAAACAATAGATCAATGACGGTCTCATCTCGTTTATCCTCCGTCGCACTAATGACACCCGGTGGTTTATTCATCATCAAGTAGATGTATTTTTGATACGTGACCGATTCGCCGTACATCAGAACCTGTTGCGTCTCGACATCGACATGTTGTTTCGGATCACGTACGATCTCACCATCGACTTGAATTGCCCCTGCCTTGAGCAAAAGTTTTACTTCTTTTCGGGAGCCTGCCCCCATGTTGGATAATAGTTTATCTAGACGCATGACCTCGTCCTCGTTTCAATGAAATTTTACGTCCTAATACGACTTCTGCTAATCCACTCCAAATCGAGAGTCCAGCGAAAATCACGATTCCAACTGCCGCACCAATGATCAGGATCAACAGAGATGCCCATGTCGTCTCTGGTAAGAAGGACACCATTCCCCACTTCACGAGTGCAACACCTGCTCCCATCAATGCACTGATGATTAGAATCAAAGATGTCCGGCGCAAGACCGTACTGAATGGGAACTTCACCGTTTGTGTGATCCGGAAGAACATCAATCCCGTCGCAACGAGATAACCAATGATCGTCGCATAACCAGCACCCGTTCCATCACCAGTCAAATGAATCAACGGCGCATTCAAGAGATACTTCGCAAGTAGTCCAGCAAATGTTGCGATGATCGTGAAGTACTGACGGTTAATTCCTTGAAGGACGGCTGCCGTAACAGAATACAAGGCAAGGAACAACGCACTCGGCGCATAACTTAATAGATAAACCCAGGCCGCTTGATCTTTCGGGAAGAGTACATGGAACGTTTCTTCACTAAGGAGAATCATCCCGACGACTGCCGGAATCGTCACGAAAAAGACGAGTTGATAAATCTGTGAGATTTGAGCCCGTACTTTCCGCATATCCCCTTGCGTAAAGGAGGCGGTCAACAGTGGAGTCGCAGATAATGACAATCCTGTTGCGACCGACACCGGAATCAAGACGATCTTATGACTATCCGCAATCAGATAGGCAGTCGCGTTTCCGGCCGCTTCGAGCGTGTAACCGATACTTTGTAATGCGGCATTCATCGTATTCTGGTCGATGACTTGATAAAGGGGTGTCGAAAGACCGACCATGACGATTGGAATCGCATACGTCAATAATTCCTTATACAAATCCGTTAACGGGCGATCCGGCGAACGGACGGTTTGAGTAGCACGTAGTTCCTGCAAGCCGCTGGCACGTTTGCGGAAATAATAGATCAGAACTGCGACACTACCGATTGCACCAATGAATGCACTGAACGTTGCAATCGTTGCGGCAAATGCTGCACCTGAATCAAAGATATAAATCGCGATGCTGACTCCTGCAAGCAGGAAGATGATCCGGACGATTTGTTCCAAGATTTGCGAAATCGCTGTTGGTCCCATCGATTGATATCCTTGGAAGTAACCTCGGGTCATACTCATCGGTGGAATCAAGAGTAAAGCGAAACTCACGCCACGAATCGTCATCGTGACGGCATCAACGTAGGCTGCTGAATCAACGTCACCACCCGGAATGGCCCGATGTGCTAAATACGGTGCGAGAAAGAATAAAGCGAGGAAGGAAACAATCCCGGTCAAGGACATGATTTTCAGACCAGACCGATATAACCGTTCACTCGTATCATATTCTCCTAATGCATTGTATTTGGCGACGAATTTCGAGACGGCGACAGGAATCCCCGCTGTCGCAAGTCCGATCATGATTGCATAATAGTTATAGGCATAGGTATAGAACATGATGCCTGTCGCGCCGACCATGAACTGAAACGGAAAGAGATAAATCAAACCCAGTGCGCGGGAAATCAGTGACGCACCGGACAGGAGCATCGTTCCACGAACGAATCCTGAATTGCCGGAAGAAGTAGACTGCTTATTACTGACTGTGGACATGGTAACATCCCTCACGCTTTCTAATTTTTAAACTCGACACTCTGATCGTGACTGTCTCATTATACAAGTTCTCTCGTACACAATTGCAAATCATTATACCGCTGTCTATCTTGAATTGAAAGAGACGGTTTGTTTACAGTCGCAACTTCTGCTAAAGTGAAACAAGCAGAATTCTATGAATGAGGTGACCTTATGTACGATGTAATCGTAATCGGAGGCGGACCGAGCGGCTTGATGGCAACGCTCGCCTCTTTACAGGCTGGAGCTCGAACACTCCTGCTTGATAAAGGAAATAAATTAGGTCGGAAGCTTGCGATCTCTGGCGGCGGACGTTGTAACGTCACGAACCGAAAACCACTCGATGAACTCGTCCAGTCGATTCCAGGAAACGGACGTTTCCTTTATAGTGCCTTTTCTCAATTCAATAATGAATCGATCATCGAACTCTTCGAAGGGTTTGGTGTCGCCCTCAAAGAAGAGGACAATGGACGGATGTTTCCTGTCTCGGATAAAGCAGCAGATGTCGTCCGTGTATTGATCGATCAAATCCGCGCGCATGGTGCCGAGATTCAAACAGACGCGCAGGTCGCTACGCTCGACTTCCATCCAGACGGTTCTTTTGCAGCTGTCATCTTAGAAAATGGCATGCGTCTTGAAGCAAAAAGTTGCATCGTTGCAGTCGGCGGACAATCCGTTCCACATACCGGTTCGACAGGTGACGGCTACCCGTGGGCTGAAAAGGCGGGTCATACGATCACGGAACTCTTCCCAACGGAAGTTCCGATTTTGTTAGGTGATACGTTCATTCATGAAAAAACATTACAAGGGCTGTCGCTACGTGACGTCGCCTTAACGGTCCACGGCAAAAAAGATAAAGCAATCAAAACACACACGGGTGACTTACTCTTTACCCACTTCGGTTTAAGCGGTCCGATTGCTTTACGCTGTAGCCAGTACACGATCAAGGAGCGCAAACGTTCGAAGGAGACGATTGTCCATTTATCAATCGATCTCTTCCCGGACGAATCACTCGGTGCGTTAACCGAACGCTTCCAAGCCGCGCTTGCAGCAAATCCCAAGAAAACGGTACGCAACGCTCTCCGCGGCTTCGTGCCGGAACGTCTGCTTGAACTTTTATTTGCTCAAATCGGCTTTGGCGATGAAGTCTGCACACAAGTCAAGAAACAGGACTGGACGGACTTCTTGCAAAAATTAAAGCGATTCCCACTTAAAGCAACGGGAACGCTCGACTTTGATAAAGCTTTCGTCACGGGTGGTGGCGTCTCAATCAAAGAGATTGATCCAAAGACGATGATGTCGAAAAAAGCGGAGCGGTTATTCTTTGCCGGGGAGATTCTTGATATCCACGGCTATACAGGTGGTTACAACATCACCGCTGCATTCGTGACGGGTCATTGCGCCGGTAGTCACGCCGCAGAGATGGCACGTGATACTGTCTTTTAATATGAACAAGACCCGATTCTTCTGCTTAGCAGAGGAATCGGGTCTTGTTCTGTCAGGATTTAATCAATCGGTGTAAACGATCGGCTTGAGAATTTATCCGTGACGACTAATGCGAACAACTCATTATCTTGCACGAAAATCCCTTTCGAACCATATACTTTCGGACTGGCTGTCTCGCCCGTGATCGTTTTGTCCTTTCGATCGATCGAATAGAGATAGAGCGCTTCTGAATCGAGTGTGTAGATCCGACCTTGTCGTTCAGCAAGACCAATCGGACGGAACTCGGACTCGAACGATTTCTTCGCATCACTTCGCATCCCACTCGCCGCTTCAATCTTCTCACGTTTGATGACTGACAGATAAGACGGTTTCTGTTTTTTCTTCAATGCACGTTTTTTCTTTTCCGAGGCGTCAGGATCAATCTTGATCTTATCCTCTTTCATCGCGAAATAAGTCACCTCGACTCGTCCCAGTGCTCGAATATGATTAATCGTATAGAATTCTTTTTTCTTCGCATCATATCCAAGACCATGGAAACTATCCCGTATCGTCGTTCCTTGTACTTTTTCACGTTTTTCTTCGCTCCAGACACCGTCTTTTCGCGTAATCGTGACCAGAATCTGATTCGACGTCAATAGCGCGACTGTCTCCCCGTCAACGAGCGTCATACCGTCTAAACCAGCGAGCAACAACTTTCCTTCTTCTAACTGGAAAGATGCGTTGATGCGTTCTCCGGTTCCACTGATTTCAAAGAAACGATAATCGTCTGTGACGACGAGGTACGAACCAATGGAATCATCATATAACATGTGTTGGACATTTTTGATTAATGGCTCTTCCGGGTTCGGAATAGCTGAAGGCGTTTTCGGTGGCACCTGTTTAACGGCTGCCTGATGCTTTGATTGCGTCTCGATTTTCGCGAACGTTTCTTGAATACGTGATAACGTCTCCGGCTTCGAGAAGACGAGCAGTACGCAAAGGATCAACCCCGAAACGACAGCAAAAATCGTTGTATAGACTATATAAGATCGTTTCATTGATGGTACTCGCCTTTCTTTCTCGGTTTCTGATTCAGTGTAGCAGAAGGTCGTTGAAAAAAAAAGCGGACTTGCGACGGAAATGAAGAAACCCCCTCCATTCGCATCAAACGAATGAAAGGGGCTATGGATTAGTTTGCCACGATATTGATTAATTTTTTCGGTACGACGATGACTTTACGAACTGTTTTGTCGCCGATCCATTCTTGTGTCTTTTCATCAGCAAAGGCAAGTGCTTCGATTTCTTCTTTTGTCGCATCGATGTTGATTTCGATTTTCGAGCGAACCTTTCCGTTCACTTGAATGACGAATTCCATCGTATCGCTGACGAGTTTCGATTCATCGAATGTTGGCCATGCTGCATACGTCAATGTCTCTTCAAATCCAAGTTGTTCCCAGAGTTCTTCACCAAGGTGTGGTGCGACTGGCGTTAACAATTGGATGAATCCACGAAGGAAGTGACGTGGAAGAACCGGCTGTTTGTTTGCTTCGTTGACGAAGACCATGAGTTGCGAAATTCCGGTGTTGAACTGGATGTTCGCGAAGTCTTCCGTGACCTTCTTGACTGTCTGGTGGTACGTCCGCTCGAAGTCAGCATCGACTTCTGTGACGTCCTGAATGTCTGCTGTCCGTTCGAACAAGCGCCAGACACGATCGAGGAAACGACGCGCCCCGTCAAGACCGTTCTCCGACCAGGCAACTGATGCATCGAGTGGTCCCATGAACATTTCGTACAAGCGTAATGTATCCGCACCATGCGATTTAACGATTTCATCCGGATTAATGACGTTACCGCGTGATTTCGACATCTTCTCGTTGTTCTCTCCAAGAATCATCCCTTGGTTGTACAACTTCTGGAATGGTTCTTTTGTTGGTACGACGCCTGCATCATACAAGACTTTATGCCAGAAGCGCGCATACAACAAGTGGAGAACGGCGTGTTCCGCACCACCGATGTAAATATCGACTGGAAGCCAGTATTTTAATTTTTCTGGATCCGCGATCGCCTCTTCATTGTGCGGATCGATGAAACGGAGATAATACCAGCAGCTTCCGCCCCATTGTGGCATCGTATTCGTCTCGCGACGCCCTTTCATTCCTGTTTCAGGATCCGTATAATCCAACCAGTCTTCCGCAAGCGCAAGTGGTGATTCGCCTGTACCAGACGGTTTGATTTCCGGAATGATTGGAAGTTCAAGCGGTAACTCCTCTTGACTGAGCGTCTTCATCGAACCATCTTCCATATGAACGACTGGAATCGGCTCGCCCCAATACCGTTGACGACTGAACAACCAGTCGCGGAGACGATACGTGATTTTCTTACGTCCGACTTGATTCGTTTCGAGTTCAGCAATCATCGTCTCGATTGCTTCTTGTTTTCCAAGACCATCAAGCATATGCGAGTTGACGTGTTCGCCCTCTCCTGTATAGGCTGCTTCATCGACGTTTCCACCCGCGACGACTTCAACGATTGGCAAGTCGAATTGTTTCGCGAATTCATGATCGCGCTCATCGTGTCCTGGGACCGCCATGATTGCACCCGTTCCGTACGAAGCAAGGACATAATCAGCGATCCAGATTGGAAGACGATCACCTGAGATTGGATTGACGGCGAAAGCACCCGTGAAGACGCCTGTTTTTTCCTTCGCTAAATCCGTCCGCTCGAGGTCCGACTTCGTTTGGACTTGCGAAATGTACGTATCGACGGCTTCCTTGTGATCCGCTGTCGTGATGTCAGCTACGAATGGATGCTCCGGCGCAAGCACGAGGTACGTCGCACCAAAGATTGTGTCCGGACGTGTCGTAAAGACCGTGACTTGTTTTTTGTGTCCATCAATCGTGAAGTCGATTTCAGCACCTTCTGATTTTCCGATCCAGTTCCGTTGCATCTCTTTGACAGAATCCGGCCAATCGAGGTCATCGAGATCTTCAAGAAGACGATCCGCATATTCCGTGATTTTCAAGACCCATTGACGCATCGGGACACGCACGACCGGATGATTTCCGCGTTCAGATAATCCGTCGATGACTTCTTCATTCGCAAGAACGGTTCCGAGTGCTGGGCACCAGTTGACCGCGACTTCGTCCACGAACGCAAGTCCTTTTTCATACAACTTCGTAAAGATCCACTGTGTCCATTTGTAGTACTTCGGATCTGTCGTGTTGATTTCACGATCCCAGTCATAGGAGAATCCAAGTTCTTTCAACTGACGCTTGAACGTCTCGATGTTTTTCGCTGTGAATTCACGTGGGTCATTCCCTGTATCGAGGGCATATTGCTCTGCTGGTAATCCAAACGCATCCCATCCCATCGGGTGAAGGACGTTATATCCTTGCATCCGTTTCATCCGTGCGAGGATATCCGTTGCTGTGTAGCCTTCCGGGTGACCGACGTGGAGACCGGCACCTGACGGATACGGGAACATATCAAGGGCATAAAACCCTTCTTTTTCTGGATCTTCTGTCGTGACGAAGGCGTTGTCTTGATCCCAACGCGCCTGCCATTTTGGTTCGATTTCGCGATGATTGTACGGCATGTCTTTTCCTCCTCTAATCTAAAAAAACCGGTCCTCCGCCCCTAGGAATAGGGACGAAAGACCGGTTTGGCTTCCGCGGTACCACCCACGTTGTCTGTCTATGACAGACCGCTTGATTCACGGATAACGGTGTGAAAGACCGGATTCGCTACTACGACTTCACGAATCGTGCTCCCTGACGAGTTCACGGTTGTTACCGACTGGTTCGCACCTTCCACCAGCTCTCTTGACGGCGCCTTTCCCCTACTACTTCAGTTCCATGCAATTGACTATCTTTTCCTAGTGTAATCTGTTTCTTCCTCAAGCGTCAACGCTTCCGTAAAATTTCCTCGATTTCTGCATGCGATCGTGCTACATGATCCGCTTGTTCTAGACGTTGCATCGGCATCCGATCATCGAGAAGCGCAATCACTTCCATGCCTGCTGCTTTTGCGCCGATCATCCCGTTTGCAGCGTCTTCAATGACGAGACAATCTTCAGGCGCGTGCCCGATTCGTGATGCTGCAAGATGAAAAATCGCAGGATCAGGCTTTGAACGCACGACTTCTTCTCCACTGACGTAATGCTTGATTGGAAGCTTATAATGACGGATGACGCGTTCGATTTTTTGAAGCGAACTCGAGGAGGCAATCCCGATATCGTAACCAAGAGACGCCGCTTGCTCGATGACTTGTTTGACTCCCTCTTTTAAACCACATTCCTCCGGTTTTGCATGAATTTGAAACAACCGATGTTCTTCTTCTAGTAACGCACTAGCTGTTTCTTTTAGCTGATGCTGGGCGACAAGCTCTTCCCACATCTCATCACCTGTTTTTCCCATAAACGTCGCATACTGAATCGGATCGAGCGGAATCGATAACGTTTTGAACATCTGCTGATGGACCTCGAAGTAGCGAATTTCACTATCTAAAATGACCCCATCCATATCAAAAATAAGACCTCGTTTTTTCAAGACACATCCCCCTCAATTGATCTATCATGATTTCAGCATATCAAAAAAAACGACTACACGATGTAGTCGTTTCGCCTTCTTCATTTAGTTACTGTTTAACTTGTCGCCATTTGGACACTGGTTTGTCGGTAAGCTGGAAAATAATCCGAATCAGCATCTGACCCGTATCGTACACATAACTGATCGTATATGGCTGGTTGAAGAATCGATTTTCCTTGATGATACTCAAATAAACGATACCCGGTGTAACGGCATTTACTCTCAAAGAGACTATCCCGTTCTTGATATCCACCCCCGAGATGTTGTTCGACGAGACCGCGTGCTTTCGCCTGAAGAATCGCTTCGTACTCGAGTCGCTGATTCGGGAACATCTTCGCTTCGTCCCGCTTACACCCAATCAAATGACCGTGGGCATATTCTTTTCCAAGCAATACGAAGTATCCACCAACAGGTTCTCCGTCGATTTCCGCAATCAGTAACAATGGCTCACAGAGTGGATTTGCTTCAAATAATTGTTCAAAATAACTGTCCGTAAAATAGTAATGAGCCGAAGCATTCTTTCGGTCCATCGTTTCATGATACAACGCTACAAAGACAGGTAGGTCATCTCGTGTTCCTGTTCTAACGGTTAAAGGAGAGGCAAGCGATTTGCGAATCATACTTCTCGTCTTCTTATGAAATGTCTGCATGATATCCTCTATTGAAGGGCGTAAATCGATACTCGTCGTATGACGGATGAAGGAGACTTTCGTCCAATCCCGCATGAAGCGTTCATTACCCGTCAATGGATTAAAGCGAATCATTTCCGAGACGATCTCTTCTCGATCTGCCCATCTTTCAAACAATAAGCGTGCATGCTGCATTTCAGTCGCAGTCAGTTGACCGATGATTTCCGGTCCACCATAGCCATACGGCGTGATGAAATCTGAATAAGGCGTATCAAAAATCCGGCGCTTTAAAAAGGGATAGAACAGTGTTCCTGCATCACCTTCATAACGGAATAGCACCGCTTGCTCAGACGGTCTAGCGTTGAGCGTGACATATTGGTGACTGTAGAAGATATCAAGAGGCTGTTGCTGTACGTGTGTCGTCCAAGTTGCGGCATCTGTGATGAATTGACACCTTTCCATTCGTGCACCTCCAGTCAAAAAGAAGCAACGTTCATATGACCTTTCTTTTTCAAGTTCTTGATTAAAAAGTACCCGTTTCTTTGCCGAAATATTCCATATTATTAAATGTTTATTTTATGATTTTGGAACTAATGACGTAACAAAAGACAGCGGTCATAATGTCCGCTGTCTTACAGATGATGTTCATGATGTGATTTTTGGAATGGCACGAAGGAAGACGACGCCCGCTAACAGAATCAATCCAATCAATGTCAAGAAGACCGCTGACATACCGGATACATCGTAGATCAACCCTCCAACGGTCGGACTGATCATTCGCCCCGCTGAAGCAGCAATATTGACGTACCCTTGGAATTCTCCTTCTTTTCCGATTGGCGCGAGTCTCGCTGCCATGGCAGGAACCGCTGGCCAGATGAACATTTCACCAATCGTCAGGATGATCATCGCGACGAGGAACATCTTGAATCCTCCTGCGAACGGAACGATCAGATAAGACAAGAGGAAGATTCCTGTACCGGTCATCAATTGTCGCTTTAAGTCATCTCCAAACCAACGAAGAATTGGTGTTAGTAAAGGTTGTGCGAACACGATGAGTGCTCCGTTAATCGTCCAAAGAATCGAGTATTCGGAAATCGTGACACCAAGCGATTTCGTGTGTACAGCAAAGGTTCCTTGCCACTGTACATAAACGAACCAAAGTAAGGCATAACCAATCGAGACGAGCAACATCGTCCGTGCCGCACCGCGTGCAAGGGGTGTGCGTGTCGTTTCGATCTCGTCATGGGTCGCATGCATCCGAGCCGGTGCCTGAATCCAGGACAAACCGACGAACAAAATGATGGCAAAAGCGATGTAGAGGACAAGATTGGCGATGAAGATGTACTGAATCGAAAAGGCAGCGATTTGACCGCTGACAGCTGTCCCGAGCGCTACACCAACGTTTTGTGCGACATAGATCGCATTAAAGGCACGACGCCCGCCTTCAGGCCAAATGACACCCGTCATCGCGTAGATCGTCGGAAAAACCATCCCACCGACGAATCCAATCAATCCAAGCATCGCGACGTATCCGAGGTACGTCTGATGAAACAGCAACAAGCCGACAGAAGACAGGACAAGTCCGATGACACTGATGACAAGCGTCTTCTTGCCACCGAGACGGTCAAACGCTTTTCCACCTAAGTAGTTTCCGACGATTGCTAAGGCCGAGTTGACGAACAACGCCATCCCTGCTTTTGTCATCGACTCTCCTAAATATTCATGAATATATAATGTATTAAACGGCCATAAAAAAGAGGATCCCGTCGTATTGATGGCCATCGCAAGGACGAGGATCCAGACCGCTTTTGGTAATTTTGGCATACCTGTGGTCCTCCTATTTCATTCTCAACCTTGCCACTTTACGCAATCCGTCCCCTAGCTGTCAAGCCACTTCGCTTTTCGTCAACGAATCAAAAAATGATATAATGCAGAAAGAATCTTGCACATACTGAACCATTACTAGAAAAACAGACCATAGGAACAGGAGTCTATGCCATGTCACTTGCCCGTGTACTACCTTATACGAAACAATTACTCGAGTCCGTTATCGAACCCGGAGACTGCGTCGTCGATATGACTGCCGGAAATGGACATGATACACAGTTTTTAGCAGAACGCGTCGGTCCAGAAGGAAGGGTTCTTGCGTTCGACGTCCAGGCACAAGCCATTGAGGAATCGACGCGACGTCTCGACGAAGCCGGAATGTTAGCACGCGTCGACCTTTATCATGAAAGCCATATCCATGTCGGTGCCCGTCTTTCGGACGAACAACGTCCTGTCCGCGCCGGTGTCTTCAATCTCGGATACCTGCCTGGAAGCGACAAATCAATCACGACGACCGGAGAAGAGACGCTTGAAGCACTCGATGCCCTCCTCCCAGTCCTCGCTCCCGGCGGTCTTGTCGTCCTCGTCGTCTATCACGGTCACCTGGAAGGAAAACGTGAACGCGACGCTGTCCTCGATTACGTCACAGCCCTTGATCAGCAAGATTATGCCGTTCTCCAGTACCGTTTCTTGAATCAACAAAATCATCCCCCGTTTATCATCGCGATCGAGAAAAAAGTGCGCTGACAGTAGAAATAAAGAAGTGATGGCTTCCGCTATGGAAACCATCACTTTTTTCATTCTTCGACTAATTTAAAAAACAACAATAATTTTTCCGCAAACCGTGTATTCAACCGTTCAAAGCTGAAATGCGGGAAACCGTGTAGACGTTGTAAGTAAATCTGATCGCCACCCATTTTCCGGCATACTTCAAGCGTCAGTTTGACGTCTGCGAACTGATCGTCTGGTGCATAAAAACAAGCCAAGTTTACACGAGGCAGTTTTTTTCGTTCCTCGTCATGTACGACGATCTCTTCTTCGATTTCCCGGTACTGCGCATACGTCAGTTCACCGATGCGAACGGTATCTTCCGTACTTTGACCAAACGGCAACGTACCGAGTGGCGCATCGGGACGGAAACGATCAAACGCACTCGCGAAGACTTGTTTGACACCTCCGAGTTGTTTCGACGGATGCCAATCAAACAATGGTGAAACGAACGCAAGACTTGCGACTGGTAGTTCATATTCTTGCAACAGACGATTGACGACGAGTGCGCCCATGCTACAGGCGATGATATGAATCGGTAGCTTTCGTTTTCCTGCTTCGCGTAATGCTTCTTTTAACAGTTGACCGTGCTCTTCAAACGAAATGCGACGTGGTGCGTCGACGAGTAGCACTTCATACTCTCTTTCGAGTACTCGAATCAAAGCTTCACTCGGACGGGCACGCAGTTGTAACGGATAGACTAATACGATGATTCCTGTTGGTTGTTCAACCACAAACTCACCTCTTCACTTCATACTTCCTTTTCACGATACCTTATTTCAAACGCAAACGAAACCGTCCCGAGACGGATTTCACGAGGCAACATGGCGAAGACGAACGACTGATTCCGCTTGCCCAAACACTTCTTCCGTCATCTCACTAAGTTCTTCAAAACCAAATGAGGTCAGGAATTGACGCGCTTTATAGTTACGTGCTTCCACGTATACTTCGAGTGGGACGGCTCCTTGTCGTTCGAGTTCACGGATCAATCGTCTTCCGATTCCGTTTTGCTGATATTTCGGTAAGACGTACAGACGAACGATCTCCCACGTTCCTTCGACATCAACAGCATGAATGAAACCGACGATTTCCTCGTCGATGATTCCGACATAAAAATACTCTCCCCGTGCTTCTTCCGCCGTCCGGATCGCACGAACGACTTCTTCTTGCGGATACGCCTCCTGCACGAAATGCGCTTTCGAACGTTCGGAATAGATTTCTGCATACGTATCCAACCAAGATGTGACGGCAATGTCATGAATATGTCCTGCATCAGCTGGAATAGCTTCGCGTATTTCCATAATCGGAACCCCCCTTTGTATTCATACGAATCGACTCATGTACTTTTACCCTCTTCTAGAAAAAACATTCGTTTCCTGCAAAGTTCCGCGGAAACAAAAAAGTCCGAAAACCCGCGTAGGGTTCTCGGACTTTTTGATTATGCGAAACGTTTTGCTTGTTCTTCAAGAACTGCTGCTTTATCTGTTTGTTCCCATGGAAGCTCAACATCTGTACGACCGAAGTGACCGTATGCAGCTGTTTGACGATAGATCGGACGACGGAGATCAAGCATGTTGATGATTCCAGCCGGACGAAGATCGAAGTTTTCAGCAACCAATTCGACGAGTTGCGCTTCAGGAAGTTTTCCTGTACCGAATGTGTCAACCGCGATTGATACTGGGTGCGCGACACCGATTGCGTACGCGAGTTGAACTTCTGCTTTATCTGCAAGACCTGCAGCAACGAGGTTCTTCGCGACGTAACGTGCTGCGTATGCAGCTGAACGGTCGACTTTTGTTGGATCTTTACCTGAGAATGCTCCACCGCCGTGGCGTGCGTATCCACCATACGTATCAACGATGATCTTACGACCCGTCAATCCAGCATCTCCTTGTGGTCCGCCGATGACGAAACGACCAGTTGGATTGATGAAGAATTTCGTTGCTGCGTCGATGTATTCAGCCGGGATGACCGGTGTGATGACGTGTTCTTTCAAGTCAGCTTGAATTTGCTCAAGCGTAACTTCTTCCGCGTGTTGTGTCGAGATGACGATCGTATCGACACGAACCGGCTCGTTGTTCTCGTTGTATTCGACCGTGACTTGTGTTTTTCCGTCCGGACGAAGGTAGTCGAGTTGACCGTTTTTACGCACTTCTGCCAAACGGCGTGCGAGACGGTGTGAAAGCGAGATTGGAAGTGGCATGAGTTCTGGTGTTTCTTTCGTTGCGTAACCGAACATGAGACCTTGGTCTCCTGCACCGATTGCATCGATTTCTGCATCAGACATGCTACCTTCACGTGCTTCAAGCGCTTGGTCTACACCAAGAGCGATGTCTGCTGATTGCTCATCGATTGATGTCAATACAGCACATGTGTCCGCGTCAAAACCGTATTTCGCGCGTGTATAACCGATCTCACGAATCGTTTCACGAACGACTTTTGGAATGTCGACGTAAGTGGATGTCGTGATCTCACCTGCAACGAGAACGAGACCTGTTGTAACAGAAGTTTCTGCCGCAACACGCGCGTTTGGATCCGCTGCGAGGATTGCATCAAGAATTGAATCCGAAATTTGGTCACAGATTTTATCTGGATGACCTTCAGTGACTGACTCCGACGTGAATAGTCGGCGATTAAGGTTTGTCATGTATGACCCTCCCAAAAAAGAATTTGACGGTGTACTCATTTCCCCTAGTTGAGTGGGACGGTAAAATGAAAAAAACCTTTCCAAGTCCAAAAAATGGTCAGGGAAAGGTTGTGCGTTCTTCCTTTACCCTCTTATCGTTCGAAGTGTTTACTTCGCTTCAGGAGAGCACCTTTTCCCTCATTAATATGTGAATTAATGTAGGACGGTTGCCGGGTTTCTTCGGGCCTTGTTCCCTCCACCTGCTCAGAATAAGAGTATCCGTTACGAATTACATGATATAAAGTTGTAACTACTCTGTCAAGCAAGGTTTCAAATTCTAGTCGAAACTTTTTGAAAGAGATGTTAAACTGTTAATGCTGAAAGCGTTTCCAGATAAATAGAAATCAGCACTAGAAAATGATTGCTCTCTCTTTAGTATGTCACATATAATAAATGTGTCATGCTAAATACAGTGAGCCAAAACCAACGTAGGGGAAAGGTGGGGTCAGGATGCCGATGACGGTCCTGAATATCGAAGAACTACTCAAGAAAGAGCATGTGTTCAAACAACTATCTGTTGCTGAACTTGTCGAACATGCGATTCTAAACGAAGAAGGTGTCCTTGCTGAGAACGGCGCATTATCTGTAGAAACGGGGAAATTTACAGGTCGTTCACCAAAAGATAAGTTCATCGTCCGTGATTCTTCCTGCGAGTCTCACATTGATTGGGGTCATGTCAACCAACCAATGGATGGAGACAAATTTGAACAATTGTTGCAAAAGGTTCTTCGTTACATGAACGAAGCTGATCATCTCTACTACACAGAAGCTGCTGCTGGAGCAGATACGCACTTCACCCTTCCGGTCCGTGTGCTCACACAATATGCTTGGCATAACCTGTTTGCCAAACAACTCTTTTTACGCGAGTATCCTGAAGTGGCTGCCTTCGAACCGTTCACGGTCGTCTACGCGCCACATTTCAAAGCAGATCCTGCCGTTGACGGAACGAACTCCGAGACGTTCATCGCGATGTCGTTCGAACACCGGATCGTCTTGATCGGTGGAACGGAATACGCTGGAGAAATCAAAAAGTCGATCTTTTCCGTCATGAACTACCTCTTGCCACAAGAAAACGTCCTTTCGATGCACTGCTCGGCAAACGTCGGACACGAAGGCGACGTCGCCTTGTTCTTCGGTCTATCTGGTACTGGTAAGACCACCCTTTCAGCCGATGATAGCCGTCAATTGATCGGTGACGATGAGCATGGTTGGTCGCACGATGGTGTCTTCAACATCGAAGGCGGATGTTACGCGAAGACGGTCAATCTATCGCGTGAAAAAGAACCGCAAATCTTTGACGCGATCCGTTTCGGAACCGTCCTTGAGAACGTCGTACTCGACGAAGCCCGTCATCCTGATTACGATGATACATCGTTGACGGAAAATACGCGTGCTGCTTATCCGATCACTGCAATCGATAACATCGCTGTTCCGTCACGCGCTGGTCATCCGAAGACGATTGTCTTCTTGACAGCTGATGCGTACGGCGTCTTGCCTCCGATCAGCAAATTGACGAAAGAACAAGCGATGTATCACTTCCTATCAGGATATACATCAAAACTCGCTGGAACAGAACGCGGTGTCACGGAACCAGAAGCGACCTTCTCGACGTGCTTCGGTTCACCATTCCTTCCACTGATGCCTGAAAAGTATGCGACGATGCTCGGCGAATTGATTGATCGTCATGGTGTTACCGTTTATCTCGTCAACACGGGCTGGACAGGCGGTGCTTACGGAACAGGTAGCCGCATGAAGCTATCTTATACACGGACGATGGTCAACGCTGCCGTTAACGGCACACTTGCAACGATTCCAACAGAAGAACACCCGATCTTTGGACTTCATATGCCGCTCGAAGTTCCTGGTGTTCCAAGTGAGTTACTCAACCCGGTACGCGTCTGGTCGAATCCGGACGAATACGACACACAAGCGCGTTCGCTTGCTGAGAAATTCCAGAACAATTTCCTTCGTTTCGAGAGTGCGACGGATGCGATCAAGTCAGCTGGTCCGCGCCTATAAAGTAGAGTTTTCTGACTTGCATCAAAAAGATAGACACCGAATTTACATCAAGTAACTAAAAAATCTGAGTC
>NZ_DGYQ01000034.1:0-37080 GCF_002396765.1 Exiguobacterium sp. UBA5002 | reverse complement strand
GACTCAGATTTTTTAGTTACTCCTTAATCCTTAGAAATTCTTCCTATTAGGCGATTCGAGACGAATAAAAACGTGTAATCCTACTTAGTTAAGAGAATGATTACACGTCGTCTTATGTCTAGAAAAAAGTCTTCAAACTCTTTTTTTAGTTATATGATCGAGTCTGACTCTTCTTGAATATGTTTTTCTCGCTGCATGAGCCACTCTTGACTTTCCGTCAGTAATGCATAGGCTCGCGGAAGTGATACATTTAAACGCTGACTCAGCAGTTCAAACTGATCAAAATCACCTCGATCTGCACTAATCGCAAGCACTAAACAATCCCGAAACGGATGATCCTTTCCTTGTAGAACAATCTTCAGAGAATCTTCGAGTGGCAATTGATCGATGATATCGTCAATATCAACAGATAATAACGCATCGATGTGCGATAACAAGCCAAGCATGTAAGCACTCTCCGGTTGTAGTGTTCGGGTTTCGGTAGCAAAGAGTTCACAGAGCTTCGCACAGTGTAAAGAGGACCGTAATAACTCATTTGACCACTCATAAGGACTAGCAAGCTTCATCTCACGTAAAACAATCAACGAAATCCAACTTTTGAGTTGCGAAAAGCCAAGCAGTGAAATCGCTTGACGAACGGAACTGACGGTATTGCGTAAACCCATTCCTGGAGAATTGATCAGCTGTAACACTTGAATACTAATATAGGGATTCGCTTCAATCTCATCAACGACCTCATCGTACTTTTCATCCGTATCGAGCCATTTCAACATTTTTAACAAAACCGGTAGTTGCGGTGGGACCGCCTTTCCTTTCATCAACATCGGTTTAGCATAAAAATATCCCTGAAACCAGTCATATCCCATGTCAAGACACCGTGTATGATCTTCGTGCGTTTCGACACGCTCGGCAAGCATTCGGATATGAGGATAATTGCGACGGACAATATGGAGGATAGCACTTTGCTCGCGAGGGGAAATCGTCTCAATGTCGATTTTAATTAAATCGATCAACTCAAACAATTCCGCTCCATGCTGTCGGAGTAAATCCGTCACAAAATCATCGAGTGCTAACGTAAAGCCCGCGTCTTTCCAACTATGTAGAACAGACAGCATCTCTGTATCGATCTCAACTGTTTCTAGAATTTCAATGACGAATTGGCTTGGATCCAAATAATGAATCAAGTCACTTTTCAACAGCTCTGCCGTGAAATTAACAAATAGCTTCTTGCCTTCTGCTACATGATTTACTCCCATATGAACAAGTGTATTCGTCAAAACATCCATCGTCGCTAAATCACCATCAAACACACTGATTTGTTCAATCGAACGATACAATAGTTCAAATGCATCAATCGAACCTACTCGATTAACGATGGGTTGACGTGCTAATAAGATATCCATCGTTCTCATGCCCCCTCTATTCTTCTCAGATGTCATCTATTATATCAAAGTTTACTTTTTAGGTGATTATTGTTTTTTACAACATATCAATGTTCTTATTTTTTAATTCTATGCCATTTTCCGTAACACAAAAAAACAGCACGACATTGGTCGTACTGCTTGAACTATCACCTTTCATCCGGATTCCATATACCAGTCTCAAACCAATTCAACACATTCCGCGTCACACGCAACTTGTCATGAATCGGAAATTGATGGGCATAGGCATAAGTCTGAAGCATCGTTTTTTCGGAATAACGTGCGGCATAAGCCGTCGCGTGGCGTAAACGAACGTTCTCATCATACGCACCGTGAATCAATAACACTTCACCTTGAGGTTCGACATGGAGCGGCGAGCGAACCGCGTATTCATCAGGAACCGTATCTGGTGTACCTCCCGTGTATCGCCGCAGCATCTTTTGCATCGTCTTCTGCTCTTCATACGTCCACGTCAACTCCGTCACCCCTGCCCAGGAAACCGTTCGAGCGACTGGACGGTGATGCGCAAGGAGCAGTGCCATCTGTCCACCACGTGAAAATCCAAATGCGTGAACATGCGAAACACGTTGCTGTAACCAGTCAAAGGCGCTGCAGGCGTCTTCGATATCGTGATGTCCAAAGTCTTCTTTTCCCGTGCCGCCTAGATTCCCTCGATAGAAAGGTGCCATGACAAAAAAGCCTGCCTGTGCGAACGCGAGCAATCGAGTCGGTCGGACCATTCCGATCGAACGCGTTCCACCACGCAAGTAGAGAATTCCCTGACCGTTCGCAACTTGCGGGAGTACGATATAGGCACCGACCCGTTCTCCATCCGCTGTGGTATAAAACATCCGAAACGTCCGAAACGGACCTTGCCGCGGAAGTTCAAACCAATCGGCGTTCGCTAAGTACACGGAGCGTCTCCGGAAGGACACGGTCCTTCATCATGAAACTGTATTGTCGATTCGTATCGAGACGTTCAGGGAGTTCCTCGAATAGAAAAGCACCGTCCGTTTCATCCACGGCAAGATGAGACGACAATGATCCGATTTGCGCGAAGTAGATGTTTTTGATGATCGTATCGCCTTTTCCGGCAACCCGATACTGCCCAACATATGAGAGGGAATCGATTTCCCCACCTGTCTCTTCCATCACTTCACGACGTGCAGCTTCTTCCGCCGTTTCCCCTGGTTCAACCTTTCCACCAGGAAATTCATAACCACGTTGCTTATGATGGGTCAGCAACCATTTTCCTTCGTACACGGCAATGACCCATACGTGCAAGGGACGATCCGAGAACGGATGGTCATCAAAACTTAACTCCACTTGATTTTGATAATAATCCAAGAATGTAATCACGTACGTGCACCTCATTTCTTCTTCTAACTTCACTTTACCTGTTTCACGGGTATTCTAAAAGTGAAAACGCTAGGATTACCTGTAAATCTGGAAAATGATAGCCTACTATCATCCGCTAAAGACAAAAAAACAGCCGATGTTCCACTAGGGAACGATCGACTGTCGTTTCATATTACTTCAAACGTGCTTCGAGTTCTGCTTTTTCTGCTTCGAATCCTGGTTTCCCAAGAAGAGCGAACATGTTTTTCTTGTACGCTTCGACGCCTGGCTGATCAAATGGGTTCACTCCGAGGAGGTAACCACTCATCGCACAAGCTTTTTCGAAGAAGTAGAACAGGAATCCGAGGTGATACGGTGTCATCTCTGGAAGTTCGACTGTCAAGTTCGGTACTTGTCCGTCCGTGTGCGCAAGCAACGTACCTTCTGCTGCTTTATCGTTGACGAATTGAATCGACTTCCCTGCAAGGAAGTTCAATCCATCGAGATCCTGAGCATCTTCTTCGATCGTCAATGCATGACGTGCTTGACCGACTTTGATGACTGTCTCGAACAGGTCACGACGACCTTCTTGGACGTATTGTCCCATCGAGTGAAGATCCGTCGAGAAGTCGACTGCTGCTGGGAAGATCCCTTTGAAGTCTTTTCCTTCTGACTCGCCGTATAATTGTTTCCACCACTCTGACACATAATGAAGTGCTGGTTCGTAGTTGACGAGAAGCTCGATCGTCTTCCCTTTCGCATAGAGCGCATTTCGAACGACCGCGTATTGATACGCTTCGTTGTCAGCTAGGTTTTCGCTCGCGTAGCGCTCTTGCGCGTCACGGGCACCTTGCATCAACTCTTCGATTGAAATACCAGCTGCTGCGATCGGTAATAGACCAACCGGTGTCAACACAGAGAAACGGCCGCCGACATCATCCGGAATGACGAATGTCTCGTATCCTTCAGAGTCTGCGAGTGTTTTTAATGCACCACGCGCTTTATCCGTCGTTGCATAAATCCGGTGTTTGGCTTCTGCTTTACCGTATTTCTCTTCCATGAACGATTTCAAGAGACGGAACGAAATTGCTGGTTCTGTCGTCGTACCCGATTTCGAGATGATGTTGACCGATACATCTTTTCCTTCGAGGACTTCGAATAAATCGTGCAGATACGTCGATGAGATATTATGACCTGCATAGATGATTTGTGGTGCTTTGCGATCTTCTTTTGATAACAAGTTATGGAATGAGTGTCCGAGCATCTCGATCGCAGCGCGCGCTCCGAGATACGAACCGCCGATTCCGACGACTAACAACACATCAGAATCCGACTTGATTTTTTCTGCAGACGCTTGGATGCGTGCAAATTCCGCTTGATCGTAATTCGTCGGAAGATCTACCCATCCTAAGAAATCACTTCCTGCACCTGTTCCTGCATGAATCGCATGGTGAAGCGTCTTTACCGTTTCCGCCATATGATCTACTTCATGTTGACCTACGAATTGTAGGGCTTTCGAATAATCAAAACGTACTGTTGACATGCCATCGTCCTCCTTATTCATTCGCAACGAAATGCGACCTTCCTTTTCATTAAAACGCAAGAAGGAAGGTCATTCAAGTCTTTTGTGAAATGAGTAGCAAATGTTACAGATTGTTATAGGGCAGCTGTCACGATTTGACGAACGTCTTCGTTTCCAAGTGATTTGAAGTTTCCGAAGTCGCCGCGTGTCATTGCTGACTTGACGATTGCGTCAACTGTATCTTCTTTGATGTCGTAATCAGCGAGACGATTCGGTGCACCGAGTGATGTCCAGAAAGCACTGATTGCGTCGATTGTCGCGTGTGCTGCTTCCATCTCTGATTTACCTTCCGTATCAACGTTAAAGACGTTCTCACCGAGTGTGACGAAACGATGTGCGTTTGATTCGTCGAGTACGTGGCGCATCCAGTTCGGGAAGAGGATCGCAAGTCCACCTGCGTGCGGGATATCGTGAACAGCTGAAACCGCGTGCTCGATGTTGTGTGATGCCCAGTCTCCACGTGCGCCCATTTGAAGGACACCGTTGAGCGCCATCGTACCAGCGAAGAGAATCGTGCCACGAAGTTCAACGTTCTCGAGATCGTTGACGAGTTTTGGTGCTGCTTCGACGACTGCTTTCATGACACCTTCTGTCATCCGTTCTTGGACCGGTGCATGCGCAGGGTGGAAGTATTGCTCGAGGCAGTGGCTCATCATATCGACGATACCGTAGATTGTTTGATCTTTTGGCACACTGACTGTGTACTTCGGATCAAGGATTGAGAATGTTGGGAACGTAAGCGGGCTACCCCAACCGTACTTCTCTTGTGTCTTCCAGTTCGTGATGACGGATCCTGAGTTCATCTCAGAACCTGTTGCTGCAAGCGTCAAGACTGTTCCGAATGGGATGACTGTTTCTGGTGTTGCTTTGCCGATGACGAGATCCCATGCTTCGCCTTCATAAGGAATACCAGCAGCAATCAATTTCGTGCAGTCGATGACAGAACCGCCACCGAGTGCAAGCAATGCGTCAACGCCTGCTTCACGTGCAATTTTGATACCGCGCTCTGCTGTCTCGATACGCGGGTTCGGTTCGACACCGTCGCATTCGACGTACTCGATTCCTGCCGCGTTGAGTTCACGTGTGACATCATCATAGACGCCATTACGTTTAATACTGCCGCCACCGAAGACGAGCATGACTTTCTTTGCACCGAGTGCTTCGAGTTGTGGTTTCAGTTGGCTGACTTGACCGTCACCAAAAATAAGTCTTGTTGGATTGCGATATTCAAAGTTTTCCATCTGTGTTGCCTCCTCAATAAGTAATGAACACCTTACATTATCCACACATTCCCTTTTCACATCTAATTTAATGCTTATTCTATGTAAAAATCGCATAAAAAAAGAGAACCGACCGATGTCGATTCTCTCATGTGGCTTATTTTTGGAAGTTTGATTTTTCAATCCATTCTTCCAATTTACCTTTAAGAACGTTGAATCCAGGTGCTTCTTCTTGTTTGAAAGCAGGACCTGCATCGCGACGTCCAGCGTTTTTGCGTGGACCTTTCGCGCGTGCTTCACGTTTTGGAGCTTCCTGAGTTGCTTTGATCGAAAGCTTCATTTTTTTGTTAGCTTCGTCGATGTCGAGAACTTTAACAGTTACTTCATCGCCAACTTTTACGTAATCGTTGATATCTTTTACGTAATCGTGTGAGATTTCTGAGATGTGGACGAGACCTTGTGTTTGCTCGTCAAGTGCTACGAAAGCACCGAAGTTTTGAATACCAGTTACTTTACCAGTAACGACTTGGTCTTTTTCAAAGTTTGCCATAATGTATACACTCCCTAACTAAATTCATCAACTTATAATAACACACTTTTCTTGTATCGTAAAAAATATTTTTGGAATTTGTTTATTTTTTATTTCACAAGGGAACATTTTAGTAGCAAGACTTCAAGTATTCCCCCTGATTCTGCCGAACTTTCCGAGTTCGGCCCTTTTTTTGTTCTTTTACTCAATTGACCTAAAAAACAGATACCGAAAAGTGATATGAGCGACTTTCAAAACGCTCTAATAAAAACGGACAGTCTCGGTCTGCTCGCTTTCCGCGGACAAGCCCTCATGCCGCTTCAGATGCGTCGCATCTTCAAGGGTCATGATGACTTGTTTTTCCGCAGGAGTCGAGCAGAACCTCACCTGTCCTAGCGTAAAGGAAATATAGAGTAGAAGCAATCATCAATTGATTACTTACAGATCGTCGAATCCATTCGCATCCGTTACTTTCGCATACGAACGTGATTTTTGTTCGAAGAAGTCTGATTTCGTCGCGTTCATCGAATCATCTGAATACGCACGAATCCATGGCATGACGTCTTCGTCGTGCCCTTCATAAAGATCCGACAAACCGATGACGCGAAGGCGTTTGTTCGCGAGATATTTAACGTAGTCACGCATTTCACTGACGTCAAGTCCGTCTAGATCACGTAAGACGTATTCGCTCCACTCGATTTCAAGATCAACGGCACGCTTGAACGTGTCATAGACGAATTGTGTGAATGAGCCATCGGCATCAATTTCCGGATGCTCCGACAAGACAGCACGTAACAATTGACTGATGAAGTACGAGTGTTGCAATTCGTCACGTTGAATGTAGCTGATCATCGTCGATGTTCCGACCATCTTTTGATGACGCGCTAAGTTATAGAAGAAGGCAAAGCCTGAATAGAAGTTGATTCCTTCAAGAACGATCGAAGCAACAAGCGATTTCGCGAAGTTTTCTGGAGTCCGGTCATTTTGGAAATCTTCGTATAAATCAAGAATGAATGCATTACGCTTCATGACCATGTCATCGTCTTTCGCGATATCGAAAATCCGGTTTTGTTCAGCCAATGGAACTAAGCTGGATAAGACGTAGCTGTACGATTGATTATGAACGACTTCCTGTTGCGCAACGATTGCAAGAATCGCATGAACCGATGAATCCGATGTGAACATTGCCGATTCCAAGATATAACGTGTCTGAACCGAGTCAAGGATCGAGAGTAGCCCGATGATTCGTTTGAAGGCATCCTGTTCCCGTTCGCTCAGTTGATTCCACTGTTGCATATCCTTCGACATTGAAATCTCATCTGGAATCCAGAAGTTCGATAACAGTTGTTTGTAAATCGAATAAAACTGTGGATACGCAATGTCGTTCCAGTTGACGATGGCACTCGTTTCGCCACCGATGATCGCTGTCGCGCGATTCGGATGACGTGCATCAAGCAGTTTGATTTTTTGTAGCTGTTCCATGTGCTTCGACTCCTTCTTGCTGTAATTGAAGAATGGTCCGTTTCGTCCATTCCTTGACGAGATGTGGGCGATTGCGTGGTGACTGTTCGATTTTCAACAGTTCTCCAGCAAGCGGTACCCCGAATTTCGAGAGATGATACGCCATCTCATCCACGGCGCGACAATATTTGACGAACATCTTGTCTCCTGTTCCAAAAACAGCTGCCTGCGGAATCGCATGCGAACTCTCCTTCAGAACAGTTCTAAGACAATCGCGCATATCGTCGGGTAGTTGCCCATCTCCCCACGTATACGAACCAAAATAGACGATATCATAAGGCATTAACTGATACGTCGTCACTTCGTCTGCAAACAACATCGTCGGCTCGATTCCCATCTCAGAACACGTCTTCGCGACGAGTTCTGCCACCTCCTCCGTGTTTCCACTCAATGACGCATATACGATTGCTGCCTTCATGATATCGTCCTCCTTATCTTATGATGAACACGATTCACATTCGTCGATCTCAACCGTCGTCGAACGCGTGTAGTAGATCGTCTTCATCCCGAGTTGCCATGCTTCCATGTGCATCTCGAGTAATTCTTTCGCCTTGACGTTATTTTTCACGTACAGATTGAAACTGATCGCTTGGTCGATGTGACGCTGACGCGAAGCATTTTGACGAATGCTCCATAGCTGGTCAATCTCAAACGCTGATTTATAGAACCAGTTCGTTTCCGGCGTTAAATCTGGAACAGTGACTGGAATCTTATAGTTTTTCTTCTCTTCCGAGTAGACTTTTTTGTAGATTGGATCAATCGATGCTGTACTACCCGCAATGATCGCCGTCGATGAGTTCGGTGCGACTGCCATCAAGTATGCGTTACGCATTCCATACGCCGTGATGTCGGCTTGGAGACGATCCCAATCGAGTTCATCCGTCGTTTTGTAGTGGCGACGTTTGATGTACTCTCCTGTTTGCCATTCCGAACCTTCGAAGAGACGGTACGCGCCCTTCTCTTTCGCAAGTTGCATCGACGCATCGATCGTCAAGTAAGCGATCTTCTCGTAAAGACGGTCTGCGTATTGTACCGCTTCGACCGATTCCCAACGGATGCCTTCGAGTGCGAGTAGATGGTGCCAACCGAACGTCCCAAGACCAACGGCACGGTATTTTTGATTCGTCAATTGTGCTTGCGGGACATCGATCGTATTCAAGTCGATGACGTTATCAAGCATCCGCATTTGAATCGGAATCAATCGCTCGAGGACGTCAGAACGAACTGCACGCGCAAGTGCGATCGATGACAAGTTACAGACGACGAAGTCCCCTGGTGTCTTCGTGACGATGATCTTACCGTCTTCCGTGTATTCTTCCGTCACGGTCGTCGGGCTCATGTTCTGCATGATTTCCGAGCAAAGGTTTGACGAGTAGATCATCCCTGCATGTTTATTCGGGTTCGCACGGTTAACGGCGTCACGGAAGAACATGTATGGCGTCCCGGTCTCGAGTTGCGAACGCATGTAGCGTTTAACGAGATCGATCGCCGGAACTGTTTTTTTGCTGAGGCGTGGTTCGTTGACACACGCTTCGTATCGTTCCGTGAAGCTGCCACCTTGTTCCGTCTCATCGAAGTAATCTTCAAGGCTGAAGCCCATAACGGTACGAATTTCATGTGGGTCAAACAAATGCCAGTCTTCTCGTGCTTCGACGGCACGCATGAAGCGGTCCGGTAAGTTGACACCTGTGAACAAGTCGTGTGTCCGAAGTCGCTCATCCCCATTATTGAGCTTCGCGTCCAGGAATTCGAGGATATCTTTATGCCAGATGTCGAGGTACACCGCGATCGATCCTTGGCGCATACCGAGCTGATCGACGCTGACTGCTGTGTTGTTCAATTGTTTCATCCACGGGATGACACCGCTTGAGACACCTTTGAATCCTTTGATGTCTGAGCCGCGTGAGCGAATCTTACCCATGTAGACGCCGATGCCGCCGCCACCTTTAGAAAGTGTCGCCACGTCCGTATTCGAGTCGTAGATGCCGCGTAGCGAATCATCGACTGTATCGATGAAACATGAAGAAAGTTGACCGTAAGACTTACCAGCATTCGAAAGTGTCGGAGTCGCAACTGTCATGTAGAGATTCGACAATGCCCAGTAAGACTCTTTGACGAGTTCTAAACGACGTTCCTTCGGTTCGTTCTGCATCAGTGTCATCGCGATGACCATGAACCGTTCTTGTGGTAGCTCGTACAAGTTTTTGACGTGATCACGTGCGAGATACCGGTCTGCCAATGTTCGAAGACCAATGTATGTGAACAAGTGGTCGCGGGATGGATCGATCGTTGCCGACAGTTCGTTGATGTCTTCCTTCGAATACGCATCAAGTAAATGTTTCGTGAAGATGCCGATTTCTGTCAGTTTTTCAATCAGCGTATACAGCGAACCATACCGTTCTTCTGCTGCATATCCGCGATTTTCACCTGCTTCAAGGTATAACCGATTTAAGTAAGTCGCTGTCGCTACGAATGTCCAGTTCGGCTCTTCTGCCTTTAACATATCGAGTGCGTGCATCGTTAACAGTTCATAGACTTGATCGGCTTGTAGGGATTTTCCTTCAAGCGCTCGGATGGCACGTTCAGTATAGCGGTCGATATCAAGTTCCGGATACGTTTCCGTCGCCTGTCGAATCACGACATATACGTCTTCTATTGTCATTGCACCCTTAAAGATGCGTGCTGTATTCAGTGGAGATGCCACTATGAACCACTCCCATTCTCTATCGTTAAACAGGTTCGCATTACACAATGAAATACGCTAAACTAAAAAAAGACGTCCTACATATAGAAAGGACTCTACAAGTATCACTCTATATATAGACGTTTTAGCCGTTTTTAAACCTGTTAATGTACAAGATATAGGTTATCACTGAAATTCAAAAAAATAACCCCTTGCTTTGAAATTCAGGTCAAACAATTTAAAAAAGGCATCATGACGCCTTTTGAGATATATTGAGATAGCGAGTAAAATGCATTATAAGGTCAAGTGAACCGTTAAAATAAAGATGGTCCATTTCTCCTACTAGAAGAAAAATATTCTCTTCGAATTTTCTGATATACTGAACGTATCGATCTTCCGTCTATCAGGAAGAAGGATTCCATCCATCTATCACGAAAAGACGGCATATACGTATGTACGTTGAAAGGAGCTTACCTCATGCAAGTCGATTACACACCAAATCCGAATTCCGTCAAAATCACGCTTGAAGAACAGCGCTTCGGTGCTAAAAGTACGAGTGTCAAAAAAGAAGATACACCTGAAGATGCGTTGCTCGCATCACTGATCGCCCTTGATGGCATCGACAATCTGTTCGCTTATGGCGACTTCGTGACGGTTACGAAAGAACCAGAAGCAGAATGGAACGAACTGCTACCACGTATTGAAGCAAACATGTAAAAAACCAGAAGACACCTGTTCCTGGACAGGTGTCTTTGTTCAAGGAGCGATCACTGATGCCAACCGTATCCATCATCATTCCGACGTATAATCGTCCTCGTGAATTAGCAGAAGCGCTAGAAGCATTGACGCGTCAACACTATCAAGACTTCGAAGTCATCGTCTTAAACAATAATGGAGACGATATCTCAGCAGTGACGGCTGCCTATCAGGACCGTCTTCAACTGACCTATGTCGCGTTACCTGAAAACCATCATGTTCGTGCTCGAAATCATGGTGTCACGCTCGCTTCCGGTCGGTATATCTTACTTCATGACGACGACGACCTCTTATTACCGAGTCACCTCGAAGAAGCGGTCGGCGATCTCGAAGCTGGTGCTGATCTCACCTATACGGACGCGGAACTCTTTACGTATCGCTGGGAAGGCGATCACCGGATCGCACTTGATTCTGAGCCGTTCGCATATCCGTACGATCCGGAGACGATTCGAGAAGACTCGACATATATTCCGTCCGGGTCGCTCTACCGTAAATCGCTCCACGATCAACTTGGTCTGTTTGACGAAGACGTCTTCAATTACTGGGACTGGGACTGGATTTTACGCGTCGGCAAGGATCATTTAATACTGCACCCGGCGCGCGCGACCGTCTTATATGCTTTCAATCCATCAGGTAATCATGAATCCGCACGTCAGGATGCAGCGCGACGCGTCTTTTTTGAACGCCTCGTTGAAAAACACCAACTTCCGACAAATGAAATGAAGAACTTCCATATCGTCCAGGCTGAGCGACGCGAACGATTGCGCCAGACCCGCCGTACCTTCAATGGTCAATTGACAGAAAGTGAGTGATCCCATGTACACCGAAAAACAACTCGAATTATTAGCATTATTAACACAAAATGGTCCGATGGACTTGGACTTGCTTGCGCAAATGCTCGACTGGGAAGCGTCAGAAGTAGCCGCTTCGATTGAGACATTCAAACGCGACGGTGTCCTACTCGGTTACACTGCTGTCATCGACTGGCAAAAGATTCATGCCCATCATGGCGTGACGGCTTTCATCGATGTCAAAGTCACACCGAAACGTGGACGCGGTTTTGACGAGGTAGCGGAGCGGATCCATCGTTTCCCGGAAGTGACGTCCCTCTATTTGATGTCAGGCGCATATGACTTACAAGTCGTTCTTGATGGCAAATCGCTACAAGAAGTCTCTCAATTCGTCTCGGAAAAATTATCGACGCTCGACTCCGTCATCTCGACGACGACCCATTTCCGCTTGAAGACCTACAAGCACGACGGTGTCCTCTTCAGTCAGGATGATGACGACAAACGATTGAAGGTGTCTCCATGAAGTCTCTATCTGAACGTGTCGAACAGCTAGCCCCATCCGGCATCCGTCGTTTCTTTGATTTAGCAGGATCGATGGAAGATGTCATCTCCCTTGGTGTCGGCGAACCTGATTTCGTCACGCCATGGAATGTTCGCGAAGCGAGCTTCGCAGCACTCGAACAAGGCTATACAGCGTATAGTGCCAACGCCGGCTTACTAGAACTACGTCAAGAAATTGCAACTTACATGCAAGAAAAATTCGCTATCTCCTATTCAACGACGGAAGAGATCATCGTCACGACCGGTGCCTCAGAAGGACTCGACCTTGCGTTTCGTAGTTTGATCAATCCAGGAGATGAAGTCATCGTTGTTGAACCGGCATTCGTCTCGTATGCCCCTTTGATTGAACTTGCTGGAGGCATTCCCGTCGCTGCTGCGTGTCACGCAGAAGATGGTTTTGCGATTCAACCGGAAACGATCGAACAGTTGCTAACAGATAAGACGAAAGCGATCATTTTCTGTTTCCCATCGAATCCGACAGGCTCGACGATGTCGCGTGATCAATTAGCGGACCTAGCGTTACTCGTCCAAAAGCATGATCTATATGTCATCAGTGACGAGATCTATGCGGAACTTTCCTACGAAACGGAAGCGATCTGCTTCGCGACCCTTCCCGGAATGCGGGAGCGGACGATCATCATCAACGGCTTCTCGAAAGCCTTCGCGATGACAGGCTGGCGGCTTGGTTTCACTTGTGCACCACCTGCAATCACGCAATCGATGCTGAAGGTCCATCAATACGGCATGATGTGTGCCCCGACACTCGTTCAATTCGCGGGCATTGAAGCACTGCGTTCTCGTCATAAGACGGTCCCTGACATGGTGACGAGTTATCGGCAACGCCGGAACTACTTCGTTAAGGCGCTAAACGATGCGGGTCTTCCGACACACTTACCAGGTGGCGCTTTCTATGCCTTTCCGTACATCGGTCATACCGGACTAACGAGCGAGCAGTTCGCCGAGCAATTGTTACTCGCTGAGCGCGTCGCCGTCGTTCCAGGATCCGTCTTCGGAGCAAGCGGTGAAGGTTATGTCCGGGCAAGTTATGCAAGTTCGATTGAACAACTCCAAGAAGCGATCGCTCGGATTCAGCGCTTCATGAAAAAATGGCAGACTCAAGATGAGGCAGCATCGTCACATTCACATTAAAAAAATGATCCGCCTTGCTCAAAAGAGCAGGCGGATCATTTTTTAGTCTACATAAAGAACGAGGAACATCCGATGATCGTCTTCTGCATGATACGGAGAGATTGGACCGAGTTGTGGCGCAAAGACTTCCAACCGATACGGTGAATCCTTAAAGTCAAGTGGTGTCCGCTCTTTGATCAAGCGCCCCATTTCGTCCGCTAGTTCTTTCACTTCAACCAAACTACGCGAGCGTTCCATCGGTGCTTCGAAGACGAATGCCTCGATTCCCTCAATCGACGCACATCGGAGGAAACGCCGGAGTGACGGCAATGCTGCTTCCATGTTGTCCTCGATCGTTTGGTTCTCCTCGTACACAGGGGCTCCCCAGAGGCGCGCCTCACTTCCAGTCGCACTCCGGAAATGATCAATCGTCTCTTCCGTGATGGGATCACGCGTCAACGCGAAGCGTGTTTTATCCCGCTTCAGATTCTTTTCATTCGTCCGGTCGATTTCTGTCAGTAAATCCAGTTGAAGTGGTCGTGCTAACCGAAACAATTCGCGTTGCAGACGTGCTAAGGAATGACCAATCGGAACAATCGTATCTTTCGCTTTCGGCGGTTTATCGCCTTCATATCCGTTCATGACACGTGCGATTTGTCCGGCCTCATGCACGAGTCGATAAAACGAACCGTCTTGATCATCGTTTGCTGTATCAAGCGTCTCATGCTGTGTTGCAAGATCCGCCACGTATTGATTCGCAAGGCAGGTCGAGATCATCAAGACATCGACCAGCTCCAAGCGAAGGGCTTCTAAATCATTTTGTTCCAGTGCTTCACCGACCTCACCGACTTCTTCCGTCAGGCGTGCGAGACCAGACAACGGTCGAAAATAACCGCCGAGTGAGCGAATCGTCGCATCAACCTTTTGTTGCAGTGTCTTCATCTGTTCCATCGGTCTGACCCTCCACGATTGCCTGGCGTACGTGCATTTCTGTCTCCTGTTTAACGTGTTGCGTAAATGCCTGGTTTTTCTTCCATTCCCGGATTACGACAGATGTCGCAGCAATCAACGCAGCAATTAGTCCAATTTCTCTTTTACGCATCGAGATCTCCTCCTTTTGAATGACTCGTAACCTATCTAAACATGATATGATGATATCAATTAATTCTACATAATCCAGTAAGAGGTGTTGCTTGTGTCGACTGAACGTCTTTGGCAAATGGCCCGGTTCCTGACGGTGATCTTCGCCTTCTTAGTTGGTGGATGGTTACTCATCCGCCTATCGTCCATTTTGTATCCGTTTGTCTTTGCGTTTCTGCTTGCCCTTTTGAGTCGACCACTCGTCGATTTTTTCCAAAAGCGGTTACGAATCACTCGCGGATGGGGTGCGTTGTTGTCCATCATTTTGATCAGTGGCTTATTAGTTGGTTCGCTCGCCTTGATCATCATGCAGTTGATTCGCGGTCTTGTATTTGTCGCCAACCAGTTACCGGCGCAAATCCAAGAGTTGAGCCTGTATTTTCAAAAGCTGTACAATGAAAAACTGGCACCCATCTGGAACGATGCTTCCGAAGCCTTACGCTCACTGGAGCCATCGCAACAAAATACGGTTCAAAACAGTATCCAATCTCTCGGTAGTTCACTTGCGAGTGCGATTGGCGAAGGATCAAAAAGTATCGCCATGATGTTACAGACGGTCCTTGCGACATTGCCATCGATTGCATTGATTTTCGTCATTGTCTTACTTGCTTGGTTTTTCATCGCAAAAGATTGGCACCAGTACGAGATGCGATTGAAGCGCTATGAGATGCTTCCTTGGTTCGCTCGTTTCGAGTCGGTCTTCCTGAGCTTACGATCTGCCTTATTCGGCTATCTCAAAGCGCAGCTCACGTTGATCACGATCACGTTCTTCATCGTTTTGATTGGTTTGTTCATCATTGGTGTCGAGCATCCGTTCGCAGTCGCGTTTATCGCTGCCTTTTTTGATATCTTGCCGTATCTTGGCACCGGTTCCGTCTTCCTGCCTTGGATTGCCTATTCGATCATCACGGGCGATACAACACTTGCGATTGGACTCGGGATTCTATACGCTCTCGTCATTCTGCAGCGTAACATCATGGAACCGAAGATCGTCGGCGACAATATCGGCATTCAACCGATCACGGCTTTGATTGCACTATTCGTCGGGATCAAATTCTTTGGTGTTTTCGGATTAATCCTCGGACCATTGATCGCCGTCATCTTAAAAGCACTCTACAACGCCCAGATTTTCCATTATATTTGGGACTTCGTCAAAGGATCACCCACACCATTTCGGTGAGGGTGATTTTTTTGGTACAGCTGCATATAACGGATATCCTTCCGGATCCACCGGTCGACTCGCCGGCAAATAATCACACGGAAAACGGGCGCCCGTCGCAAGCAGACAAGCGTCGAGCCAATCATCGACCGCAACATGCGACTGACGCTGTTCCCATAACGGCGGACAATCAAAACGCTCGAGCAATTCAATCCGTTCCGCAATGCCTTCGGTCGTTTTCTTTGAAAAGCGTGCCGGATGACCGGCGAGTCGCGCGAAACAGACTTCCGGATGGGCTTCAATCATCTCCGTTCGATATACGCTGCGGACTTCTCGGATTTTCGGTAATAGGTACCACGCTTGTTTCGAAAGCCCGATCCCCGCATGTTGTTTGGCTAAATCATTTGCTTCCATATAGGTAGAAGCTGTCAACGCACTACGAAACGGTGCATTAAAAACACTGCTCGTCCGCCCAGGTCGTAGCTCCAGTCGCAACAGTTGATCCGTTTCCCGTCGTCCTTCCATCAAGCCGATTGGCATATCGATCCAAATCCGGTCAGCTAGCGGAATCTGAGTAAGCGTCGGTTCGACGAATCCCGTATAACGACCATTTTCGTACATAACGACGACCCACCCCGCCTTTGCCGCATCAATCCCGATGACGTGCATTCGTCTTCTCCCGGAAAGAACGCAGTAGTGATAAGACGGTGAAGATACCGATGAACGTCGCGAGACCGAGCGATAGACGGTCGCGCGCCTCCATATACCAGACGACGGCAAGAATCGTCAACAAGACGCCGAGTAGATTCCAACGTCTCATTTTTCTTGCTCGACGAACCGGTACAGACTACGGACCATGACGCCCGTTGCTCCTTTTGGACCAATCTCAGACGCTTGATTCTGTTCCGATGTTCCCGCGATATCGAGGTGTAGCCAAGGTGTATCACCAACGAATTCGCCGACGAACGCACCACCGAAGATCATGTGTCCCATGCGTCCCGGTGAGTTGTTCAAGTCTGCGACTTCCGAGCGGCGGACTTGTTTGATGAAGGCATCAACATACGGCATCTGCCAAACCATCTCATTCGTCTCTTTCGTCACCTGTTCAAAACGCTCGTAGAGTGATGCATCATTCGTCAAGGCACCTGTGATTTCTGTTCCAAGGGCGACAAGGACACCACCTGTCAATGTCGCGAGATCAATGATCGCTTTTGGCTGATACTCTTTGACGTACGTGACCGCATCTGCAAGAACAAGTCGTCCTTCCGCATCCGTGTTCAAGACTTCAATCGTTTTTCCCGCCATCGATGTGATGACGTCGTCCGGCTTGAAGGCATCCCCGGAAATCATGTTGTCGGTTGCTGGAATGACACCGATGACGTGAACATCTGGCTTCAGTTGACCGAGTGCTTCGAATAGCCCGAGAACTGCTGCTGCGCCCCCCATATCCCCTTTCATTCCGACGATCCCGTCTTTTGGTTTGATGGAATAACCACCTGTATCGAATGTGACGCCCTTCCCGACGACAGCGATTGGTGCTTCTGCTGAACCTTTATATTCAAGGACGATCAATTTCGGTGGAATGACGGATCCTTGGTTGACGGCAAGCAAGGCGCCCATCCCGAGCGCTTCCATCTCTTCCTTATCGATGATCCGGAGATCATGCCCATGACGCTCCGCGATGAAGCGTGCTTCATCCGCAAGCGCTGGCGCCGTCAAAAGATTCCCAGGCATCGTTACGAGACGACGCGCTAAGTTCGTCGCTTCAGCCAAGACCGTTCCGCGGCGTACGGCTTCTTCCTCTACAGGTAAGACCGTCAGTTGTAACGTATATGCTTTCGAAGGCGACGTCTTATAATGTTTGACCTCATATGTAGCGAGGGTGAATGTCTCGGCAATCAGTTCGACCGGTTGCCCTGGGAACGTTGTTGCGTCAACTGTGACATGTTCTAAGCGACGTGCTTTGACATGTTGTGCCGCTTTCCCGAGCAAGCGACGTAAATCGTCTTGCGCGAGCTGATCAACTTTCCCGAGTCCAACAAACAGTACACGTGCGACGTCGCCCGCTAACGTTGGCAATAGACGCAGTTCTCCTCGTTTCGTTGAGATATCGCCTTGACGAACCCACTCTTCTAGTTTGTCACCATACAGTGCTTGTAAACGTTCATCGAGCGGTTGATTTCCAGAAATCCCGACAACGAGTACATCTACGGATTGATTCGTTTGCATATAAAACTCCCCCTTTGACTAATATCTATTAGTATGAAGTGTTTTCAGTCATTTTCCAACTGATAGCCTCTCGACTGACCGCAAACGCTTTCACTACTTCTGTTCGACAATTTGTCGAAATGCTTGGTTTCAAACAATTGTTGCCCGTTTCACAATATGATAGGATTATACAGGTGAAATGTTGAGACACTTCAAGAAACGATGCGTTTGCTGTTCCGAGAAATGTCTACGTTTTCATTCAAGGGAGAGTGCGCAGAAGGCTCGTTAAGAGAGAGGCGTTTATGGGTATCTATAGATAGCTAAGAAACGAAGTCGTCGCGTTAAAAAAACTTACTGAAAAGAGGGTAATGCACATGGCACAACATATCAAGGGAATTGGCGCTTCTGCAGGGATCGCGATTGCAAAAGCATTCGTGATGGAAACACCGGTCTTTGAGATTCCATCGCACAAAATCGAGGATGCAGCTGCGGAAAAAGAACGTTTCCAAGCGGCAATCGCAAAATCGAAGACGGAACTCGAAGTCATTCGTGAAAATACCTTACAAGAATTAGGTCCAGATAAAGCGGAGATCTTCTCGGCTCACCTTCTCATCTTAGAAGATCCGGAAATCGTCAGTCAGGTGAACGCAAAAATCGAGGACGAGCAAGCAAATGCTGCAAAAGCACTCGATGAAGTCGCAAACATGATGGTCATGATTTTCGAATCAATGGATAACGAATACATGCGCGAACGTGCAGCAGACGTTCGTGACGTCACGAAACGGACGATGGCTCACCTTCTCGGTATCACGTTCGTCACTCCAGCTCAAATCAATGAAGAAGTCATCATCATCGCTGAAGACTTGACTCCTTCGGATACAGCTCAATTGAACCGCAAATATGCTAAAGGTTTCGCAACGAACATTGGTGGTCGGACATCGCACTCTGCCATCATGTCACGTTCACTCGAAATCCCAGCAGTCGTCGGAACAAAAGTCGTCTTGACGGACGTGAAACATGGCGATCTTCTCATCCTTGATGGTGCTGAAGGTGACGTCATCGTCAACCCAAGCGAAGAGCAAGTGGCTGAGTATGAAGCAAAACGCGCAGCATACATCGCACAAAAAGAAGAGTGGAAAAAACTCAAGAACGAAAAAACAATGACGGCTGACGGTCATCACGTCGAGCTCGCTGCAAACATCGGTACACCAAACGATGTCAAAGGCGTTTTGGATAACGGTGCAGAAGCAGTTGGTCTTTACCGTACGGAATTCCTCTACATGGATGCAGAGACGTTCCCAACGGAAGACGAGCAGTTCACAGCTTACAAAACGGTTCTCGAGTCAATGGGCGATAAAAAGGTCGTCATCCGGACACTTGATATCGGTGGCGATAAAGAATTGTCGTACCTTGATCTCCCACACGAGATGAACCCGTTCCTCGGTTACCGTGCGATTCGTCTCTGCCTTGATCAAACAGACTTGTTCCGTACGCAATTACGCGCACTTCTTCGTGCAAGTGCATACGGTAAACTCGCTGTCATGTTCCCGATGATCGCAACGATCGAAGAGTTCCGTGCTGCAAAATCACTTCTCCTTGAAGAAAAAGCAAACCTTCAAGCTGAAGGCGTTACGGTATCGGAAGACATCGAAGTCGGTATGATGGTCGAAATCCCAGCAACAGCGGTTATGGCTCGTCAGTTCGCAAAAGAAGTTGATTTCTTCTCTGTCGGAACGAACGATTTGATTCAATACACAATGGCGGCAGACCGGATGAACGAAAAAGTATCATACCTGTACCAACCGTTCAACCCAGCGATCTTGAACCTCTTGAACAACGTCATCACTGAAGCACATAAAGCAGGCAAATGGGTCGGCATGTGTGGTGAGATGGCAGGAGAAGAATTGGCTCTTCCAATCCTTCTTGGTCTTGGTCTTGATGAGTTCTCGATGTCAGCATCATCTGTCCTTCGCGCACGTAGCTTGATGACACGCCTCAACAAGTCAGAGTGTGAAGCAATCGTCGAGCAAGTACTTGATATGGATACGGCAGAAGAAGTCGTTGACTTCCTCAGCACGACTTTCGACATCAAAAAATAAGTTTTGTCAGACGAATCTGGAGTAATCCAGATTCGTCTTTTTTTGTCTAATTCAACAAAAAAACAACGCCTCTTTCTAATAAGAAAGAAGACGTTGTTGAAACGGTGATCATTGAGCTTGTTTCTTCTTTTCTGGAGTAGCTTGTTCCGACAAAATCGGACGCTCGTTCCCCATCAAGAAGATAAAGATGACACCGAGTACTGCTGGAATCAGTGCCCAGAAATAGACGGTTGAGATCGATTCTGCAAGCGACGTCTTGATTGCTGTCGCAACTTCTGGTGGCATTTTCGCAAACGCATCAGCCGTTGGGAACTGTCCACCGGACGGCGCTCCACCTTGCGGCAACCGATCCGCTACAGCTGACGTGAACGTCCGTGATTGAATGATTCCGAGGACCGTGACACCAAGCGTCATCCCGATTGTCCGGAATGTTGAGCCCATCGAGGTCGCTGCGCCACGTCTTTGCATCTCGATCCCATTGATACTCGCTAGATTCAATAGAGAGAAACTAAAGCCAACACCGAAGCCAAGAATGATCATATAGATCGTTACCGCTGTCCGCGATGTCTCAAGCGTCATCGTACTAAGGAGATAGACACCGAGTAGGAAGAAGACCGCCGAGACGATCATGATGTTCCGGAAACCAAACTTATTCGGCAACTGTCCACCAAGTTGCGCCGAGATGACCGAGGCGATCAACATCGGCATCAGGATCAGACCGGAGTTCGTCGCGCTTCCACCAAAGACACCTTGCACGAAGATTGGAATGAATACACTCGCTGAGATAAAGACGAATCCATAAAAGAACGCCACGCCTTGTGTTGCCGCAAATAAGCGACGGCGGAATAGACTGAACGTAATGACGGGATCCGCGGCACGTCGTTCAGCAAATGCGAAGGCAACGAACGCGACGAGCGCTGCTCCGAACAGACCAAGAATTTGTGGCGAAGACCATGCATACTCTTTCCCACCCATTTCGAGCGCGAGTAAGAATAAAACTAATCCGGCGACAAGCGTAAAGGCACCGACGTAGTCGATTTTCTGTGTCCGGTGCACCGGTGATTCCTGATAGAAGACCGTCACGAGACCAAGGGCAATCAATCCGAGTGGGATATTGATATAAAACACCCAGCGCCAGTCGAGCGAATCCGTCAATACGGCACCAAGCAACGGTCCGAAGATACTCGAGATTCCGAAGACTGCTCCGAACAATCCACTGACTTTCCCCCGTTTTTCTGGCGGGAAGATATCAAAGATGATCGTAAAAGCAATCGGCATCAACGCCCCACCACCGAGTCCTTGCAAGGCACGATAGGCAGACAATTCAATGATCGAGTCTGCCATTCCACACAAGATACTCCCTACCATGAAGAGGAGCATCCCAAAGAGGAAGAAGCGTTTTCTTCCATACATGTCACTCAGTTTACCGAAGATCGGCATTCCGGCAACGGTTGCAATCATGTAAGCCGACGTGACCCATGCATACTGATCAAACCCATTCAGTTCGCTGACGATTGTCGGCATCGCTGTCGCAACGATCGTGTTATCCATTGCTGCGACTAAAATCCCAATCAATAATCCGATGACGACAGGTGTCGTATTCGTTTTTGTTGTAGTCGAAGACATCGACGCACCTCATTTCTCAAAAAATTAGCTAACTCTTATAATAGCTAACTCATTGTATCATCATATGTGCAAAATCTCATTATAAAATGTGCTCTACGATTGTTTCACACAAAAAAGACGGATCGCTCAGGGCGATCCGTCGCTTTTCTTCTTTACTCTACACGATACGAAATCGCTTCTCCGGCTTCGACCATCCGTCCGACATCAACGTCGACTTTTCGATCGCCGCTGTTCGTGACGATGATTGGTGTCAGTAATGATGGTACGAGCGGTCGTACTTGTTCAAGATCGACATTGAGGAGTGGTGTCCCCGGTTCGACACGATCGCCGGCTTTCGCCAACGCCTCGAATCCTTTTCCTTCGAGTGATACCGTATCAATACCGATGTGAATCAAGATTTCATCTCCATTATCCGCAAGAATACCGATCGCGTGTTTCGTCGGGAAGAACGTCGTAATCTCACCAGAGACTGGAGAGACGACATATCCTTCCGTTGGCTCGATCGCATATCCGTCACCCATCATGCGACCGGAGAAGACTTGGTCCGGCACATCATCGAGAGAACGAATGATACCGCTCAGCGGTGCGACATATCCATCTTCAGGCACGTAAGCCCCACCACGATCTCCAGCGAGTGGACCGGCATCTGCTGTAGTTCCAGAAGTCCGTGCTTCGTCTCCCGTTGGTACTTGTGGAATTGGATCTGCTTCTGGTGTCTCTTTCGGTTTATAATTTGGATCTTTCATGATATCTGCCATTTCTGACTTGATCCCATCGGATTTCGGTCCAAAGATGGCTTGGACGTTATCTCCGACTTCAAGAACACCAGCAGCACCTAGTTCTTTCAAGCGATCCTTGTTGACGCCTGATTTATCATTGACCGTAATCCGCAGACGCGTGATACAAGCATCTAAGTGTTTAATGTTTGATGGACCACCGAATGCTTGTAGAATTTTATACGGTAGATCGCCTGCTTGTGCCGTTGAGGTAGCGGCACCCTCTTTAATCGCTTCGCGTCCTGGAATCTTCAGATCAAACTTCGTGATGACGAAGCGGAATCCGAAGTAGTAGATGACGGCGAAGACAAGACCGACTGGAATGACGAGCCACCACGAGGTTCGGTTCGGTAGAATCCCAAACAACGTGTAGTCAATCAATCCACCGGAGAACGTCATCCCGATCTTGACGTTCAGTAAATCCATGATCATGAATGAAAGACCTGCAAAGACAGCGTGAACGGCAAACAAAAGTGGTGCAACGAATACGAAGGAGAACTCGACTGGCTCCGTGATCCCAGTCAGGAAAGAAGTCAACGCAGCTGAGAAATAGAGACCTTCGACGGCTTTACGACGATCCTTTGCGACCGTGTGGTACATCGCAAGACAGGCTGCTGGCAGACCGAACATCATGAATGGATATTTCCCGGTCATATATGTCCCTGCCGTAAATGGTACACCGTCCTTCAACTGTGCGAAGAAGATCCGCTGATCCCCGTTGATGATCGTTCCGGCTTTATCCGTATATTCACCGAACTGGAACCAGAAGCTTGAGTACCAGATATGGTGAAGACCAAACGGAATCAACGAACGTTCGACGAGTCCAAAGATAAAGGCAGACAACGGTTCGTTCGCTTCGATAATTGTTTTCGAGAATGTGTTGATTCCACTGCCGATCGGTGGCCAAATATACGATAAGGCAAACCCGGCGACAAGACTGAATAAAGCAGTTGCAATCGGAACAAAACGTTTCCCTGCGAAGAATCCGAGGAAATCAGGCAGTTTGATTTTAAAGAATTTATTATAACTGTACGCTGCTATCAAACCGGCAATGATCCCTCCGAATACCCCCATTTGCAAGGTCGGTATCCCGAGGACCGTCGCATACGACAAGTCACTCGCTTTCTGTGCTTCCGTGATTTTTTCTGGTGTGATCTGTAAGAACGAACTGATGACCTTGTTCATGATCAAGAAACCGACGATCGCTGCTATACCGGCAACTCCTTCCCCATTCGCAAGACCAATCGCGACCCCGACGGCAAACAGTAACCCGAGGTTCGCAAAGATGATATCACCGGCATCCTGCATGACCCGCCAGATGACGACTAGCGAATCGTTCTCGAGGAACGGTAAATATTGCGTCAAGTTCGGGTTTTGAAACGCTGTCCCGAACGCGAGCAATAGCCCCGCCGCCGGCAAAATCGCTACCGGTAACATCAGGGCCTTACCGATCCGCTGTAAGACACCAAACACGTTTTTCCACATGCGTATATTCCCTCCTTTTTTAAACAAACTACTTAGTTCATACCCTAAAATATTCTATCGCAAAACGATTCTAAAAGATTTTTCCAAAAAAAATGAGCCCTTCCGCAGAAGGACTCACTCTAAAAACTTTAGACTGTTTTTTCTTGTTTACGTGATGCGATGACGGCTTGGATTTCAGACTTGATGTTGTCTGATTTCGGTCCGTAGATCGCTTGAACGTTGTTACCAACTTCAAGGACACCAGCAGCACCTAATTTTTTCAACTCATCTTTGTTGACTTTCGATTTGTCGAGAACTTCGACACGAAGACGTGTGATACATGCATCCAAGTGTTTGATGTTCGACTCTGAACCGAGTGCATCAAGGATACCTTCAGCGAGTTCAGAACCTTGAGCAGATGAAGTCTCTTGCGCTGCATCTTCACGACCTGGAGTTTTCAGGTTGAACTTGCGGATTGCGAAACGGAATCCAACATAGTAGATGACAGAGAGTGCAAGACCGACGACGATGACGAGCCACCACTGCGTGCGTCCTGGAAGAACACCGAAGAGAAGGAAGTCAATCAAACCACCAGAGAATGTCATACCGATCTTAACGTTCAACAATTGCATCGTCATGAACGAGAGACCTGCGAAGACTGCGTGAACTGCGAACAAGATTGGAGCAACGAACAAGAATGCGAATTCGATTGGCTCTGTGATACCTGTCAAGAATGCTGTAAGTGCTGCTGATCCAAGAAGACCACCAACGACTGCACGGCGCTCAGGACGAGCTTCGTGGTACATAGCAAGAGCTGCTGCTGGAAGACCGAACATCATGAACGGGAATTTACCAGTCATGAATGTACCAGCAGTTAATTCAACGTTATCTTTCAATTGAGCGAAGAAGATCGCTTGGTCACCACGAACGACATCACCTGCTGCATTCGTGTACGAACCGAATTCGAACCAGAATGGTGCATAGAAGATGTGGTGAAGACCGAATGGAATCAACGAACGTTCGATGAGACCGAAGACGAATGCTGCGAGTGTTGGGTTTTTCTCCATCATGAAGTGGGAGAATGTGTTCAATCCGTCCTGTGCGAACGGCCAAACGAATACAAGTACAAGACCTGCGAACAATGAAACGACAGCAGTGACGATTGGAACGAAACGTTTACCAGCAAAGAATCCGAGGAACTGCGGCAATTCGAGATTATGGTACTTCCCGTACGCCCAAGCTGCAATCAGACCGATGATGATACCACCGAATACCCCAGTTTGAAGTGTTGGGATACCGAGTACGTTTGCATACCCTTGACCGTTAGCAACCATTTCTGGTGTAACGCCGAGCCAAACGCTCATTGTTTTGTTCATGATCAAGAATCCGACGATTGCCGCAAGTCCGGCTGCGCCGTCCCCTGCAAGACCAATCGCGACACCGACCGCGAATAAGAGTGCTAAGTTACCGAAGATGATATCCCCGGCTGCTTCCATCAATTTTGCAACCTTGATGATTGCATCATTTTTTAAGAACTCGAGTTTTGACGTCAAGTTCGGATTTTGCATCGCGTTACCGAATCCGAGTAGGATACCGGCAGCTGGCAAAATCGCTACAGGAAGCATCAACGCTTTACCGACACGTTGAAGAACAGCAAAAATCTGTTTGAACATGTGTGTTTCCTCCTTTTCCTGTTAAGAGCGAAGTATGATGAATAATGCCAATGATTGAGACGAAAAAAGTCAGACATCTGACCGATTTTTTACAGAAAAAAATCAGGCACGAGCGGATTGTAGACAATAGACTTATCCCGTTGCATAACGGAAATAAAGCTTCTTGCCCGACATCCCACTCATGCCTGATCGTATCAGTAACACGTAGTCCGTGCGGTCATTTACCTGAATCGTACTGCACTAAGCGTTGCAGATGCATCGTAAGATACGTCGCCTCACCGCGCGGTACCGCTTTCTTCAACTGACGTTCCATGATGGACATCAGCTCCCAAGCAGTATCATAGCATAGCGGATATTCTTCACGCAATAGCTTTTCTACTTTTTCTGGAGCCTCTAGATACTCCCCATTGGAAACCCTTTCAATCGCTGAACGAAGGTGCCGAATCAGACGCTTGTAATCAAGCGATTTTCGGTCGATTTTAATCTCCAGTCGCTGTTCGATATGACTAGCAATTAAACCGACGAGCTGATGATGGCGGTTAACTTCAAGTACGTCTTTGAAGTTCGTCGCAGAATGAATATGAAGTGCGATGAACCCTGTCTCGGCTGGAGGCAGGTAAAAATTCATCTCGGCACTGATGAACTCGACGATTTCTTCTGCAAGTGCGTACTCTTCCGGATACAAGGCTTCCGTTTCGGCAAGAAACGGATTGGTGACTTCCATTCCTTGTTCCAGTCGTTTGAACGTAAACGTCAAATGATCCGTTAATCCGATATGGATATGTTCATCGACTTTTTTCCCGAACCGTGTCTCGATCATTGAAACGATTTCATTCATCAACGCGATGAAATTTTCATCGAGGTGACCGACGAGCGCCTTATATTGATCCTGTTCTTCTTTATCCTTCAACGTGTAGACTTTTTCCAACTTGTCGAGATCTGTCAGTTGATCGCCTGGCTTCCGACCGAAGCCAATCCCTTTCGCGAGGATAATGACTTCCTGATTCGCACCAGTTGAACAAATGACGACATTATTATTCAATACCTTGATAACGTGGTACATTTGTTTATCCATTCGCTCTCAACCCAATCTGCTCTTACACATTTATTTAAAGACATTGTTTTTATTATAACGGTTTTTCAAGCACGAAAAAAGCCTACTTACTCAAGTAGACTTTAAAACATTTGGTAACCGCTCTTACGCAAGAAGCGAATCGATAGACCGGCGATGATGATTCCAGCAAACCCAGCTGCGAACATCGTGATATCCGCTGCCTGCAGTCCAGCAATCCGGTCCCCAAGATTCGGAATCGCTTCACGAGCATTCGTGAAGTATTCGAGCGTCGATTGGTTGTCGATCATCATGATGAGGATGATCGGATAGAGTACGAGCATCACCCATGTACTCCGCAACAACATGTTTAAGATGAATCCGATACTAAAGAACATGACGAGATAAAGCACACTCCCGATCACGGCTTGAATGATATGCATACTGTTCCCCCTTTGAATCTCTTCTAGTATAACCGACAAAAAAGGCAAATGCACGAGTGTACATTTGCCTAAAACGTGAACTTAGAACTTCCCTTTTTTGATCGCAAGACCAAGTTTTTTCAGTTCAAAGAAGTGTTTGTTGTCGATGACTTTTTTCATGAACGATGCGTTACGACCGTAAATCTTCTTGCCGAAGACCATGCCGATACCATCTTTATGACCAAGTGAAGCAACCGTTCCTTTGTTCTCGTACGTGAACGTCGATGTTTGACGACCCGCGATGAGTGCTGCGATGTTCTCAGCGACTTTGTGTGCTTGTTGTGTCGCGATTTGTGCAGTCGGTGGGTACGGACGGTTCGAACTTGGATCCATGACTGCTGAACAGTCACCGATCATGAAGACGTTATCGTGTCCTGGAACACGAAGATCTTCTTCAACGACGACACGGTTACGCATCGCTTCGAAACCAGATGCTGCAACGACAGGGTTACCGCTGACGCCACCAGTCCAGATGATCGTGTTCGCTTCAATCGTCTCAGTCGTGTCGCCTTGAAGCGGACCGAACGTGACGCTTCCTGGTCCACATTCCTTGATGCCGTTACCGAGTTTGAACTCGACGCCTTGGCGCTCAAGCCATTTGTGTGCGTAGTTGACGAGATCAGCATCGAATCCTGGAAGGACTGTCGGTGCTGCCTCGATGTTAACGACACGAACGAGTTCGCGTGGGATATCATATTGTTTGCACAGTTCTGGAATACGGTTGACGAGCTCACCCATGAACTCGATTCCTGTGAATCCAGCACCACCAACAACGATCGTCAAGAGTGAACGATCTTGTGATCCTGTTGTTTTGTACTGTGCGAATGAGTAATCGATATGTTCCTTGATTTTACGGGCGCTGTTCAACGAGCTGATCGTCAGAGCGTGTTCCTTCAATCCTTTGATACCGAATGTTTCAGGAACGCCACCGAGAGCAACGACGACGTAATCGTAAGGAACTGTTCCGCCATCTTGTAAGAGAACCGTTTTAGCAGCCGTGTCGACTTTCTCAACGATACCTTTGACAAGTTTGACGCGTGACGGGTTGATGACATCATTGATATAGATGCGTGCTTGCTCCGCAGACATCGTACCTGCAGCTGGTTCATGCAACCAAGTTGTTTGGTAATGATAGTCGTGTTTATTAATCAACGTGATGTTCGCTTGATCGACGCCGAGTTTCTTTTGAAGGTTGACTGCTGTGATCAATCCACCGTAGCCCGCTCCAAGAATAACAATGTTAGGTGTGTTCATGTTCTGATACTCCTTACGAATCGTAGTTTTGTTGTGATTTTCTTCACATTCAATTACAGACGAATGCTCAAAAATTTTGTTCAAATAATGTTCACATGTCTATAAGCCTATTGAAACACTTTTCAGGAATGATTGCAAAAGAAAAATGTAATTTCCCTTAAAAAAATGTGAGATGTTCCGTACTTGCACCTTCACCCCCTACTTCCTATATAATGGACCTATCCAACGCTAGGAGGGAATCAGATGCACCAACCATATGATGTCACGATCATCGGCGGCGGTCCGGTCGGACTGTTCACCGCGTTTTATTCAGGGATGCGCCAGATGAAGACGAAGGTCATCGAGAGTCTACCTCAATTAGGTGGTCAACTCGCTACGCTTTATCCTGAAAAATATATATACGATATTGCCGGTTTTCCGAAAGTAAAAGCTCAGGAACTGGTTGATCGGTTGCTTGAACAAGCGAACGAATTCGATCCGACCTATGTACTCGGTGAGACCGTCATCGCTTATGAACGGATGGATGATGGGATCATCCGCCTCGTCACGAACAAAGGCGAGCATTATACGAAGACCGTCATCTTGACGGCAGGAAACGGCTCGTTCGCGGCACGTCCACTCGGCGTCGCTGACGCAGAACGCTTCGAAGAAACGAACTTACACTATTTCGTCAACGATATGGAACGTTTCAAGGATCGCCAAGTCGTCTTACTTGGTGGCGGTGACTCAGCAGTTGACTGGTCATTGATGCTTGAGCCGATCGCAAAATCCGTCACGCTCGTCCACCGTCGTGATAAGTTCCGTGCCCATGAACATTCGGTCGAATTGTTACACGATTCGTCCGTCAACGTCATGACGCCGTATACACTTGAATCAGTTACAGGTGAGTCGCACATCGAGACGCTGACGTTCAAACATGCTGAAAGTGGTGAAGTCGTCGTCGTCGCTGCGGACGACGTCGTCTGTAACTTCGGCTTCGTCTCGTCACTCGGACCGCTCAAAGAATGGGAAGTCGAATTCGAACGCAATTCGATTCGTGTCAATTCGAAGATGGAGACTGCGATTCCGGGCGTCTTCGCTTGTGGTGATATCGCAACTTACGAAGGACGCGTCAAACTGATCGCAACGGGCTTCGGTGAAGCACCAATCGCCGTTAACCAAGCGAAACTTCTTGTTGATCCATCTGCTCGTCACCCGCAACACTCGACGAGTCTGTTCGAAAAAGTAACGAATCATTCTTGAGATAACTGAATGGCTGAAAACAAATAAGAGGTCGAATTCCGGATGACATATCGGAGTCCGACCTCTTATTTAGATGGAATCACATCTAGGACGTGAACAAACATCTTCGACTCCTACAGGAAAAGGAAGCACGATGTGTGCTTCCGTCAGGGATAGGTAAGACCCGACAGATCACATGGAATGGGAACTGGCGCGGCTTACCTCCCGCCTGAGGAAAGCGAAGATGTTGAAAACGTCCGATTTCATATAGATGATCTTTTAACAGGTATCCGGTAAACCCGTTGCACGAGTTCCACCCCACCTCGCTCAATCATCGATTCTTCGAAGACCTGACCACCGAATCGCTCGTAAAACTGGCACGCTGGATTATCTCGCAAGACAGAAACCTGCATCGTCTCATATTCTGCTAAGTCCTCAGCGATGCGTTGAAACAAAGCTTTTCCGAGTCCTTGTCCTTGCGACGCTTGCAAGACATAAATCGCATACAACTCCCCTTCACGCGCATCACTTCGATTCGCTCCACCTTGCGCAAAGCCAACGACTTCTTCTCCTGACACGGCAACATACACGCGCTGATTGACTAATGTCTGTTCCCATTGTTTCGTCCGTTTTTCGTGCGATAACTGCACTAAATAAGTGTCCGGAATAATACCTTGATACGTCTCCCGCCAGGCATCAATATGAACTAGGGCGATGGCTGACGCATCTTCAAGACGTGCTTCACGAATCCTCATAACTGGATGATGAAGCGACGTGTCTCGCGTCCATTACGAACAGTCGGCTCGATTTCTTGTCCACCGTTCGCCAAGATGACACGGCGAGATGCTAGATTATCAACGCCACACGTCAACAGCACTTGATCGAATCCACGTTGCCGTGCTTCTTCTAGCGCTAAACGGAGCCCGGTCGTCGCATATCCTTTCTGACGCTCGGATGGTCGGATGCCGTATCCGATGTGTCCGCCGTACAACTTCAAGTTCTCCGTCAAGTCATGCCGGAAGTTCAGCGCACCGACGATTCGTTGCCCGTCGACCATCCAGTACGTCGAATGGGTGACAAGACCCGGTCTGACTGTTGTCTCCATTTCCTTAAGTTCCGCAAAATAAGCGCCCAGTGGTTCATATGTGTCTCCGACTGCTTCCGTCACGATCGTTTCGCCCGACTCTCGTCAGTCTTCTAAAAAGGCGCGGTACTCCGTTTCCCACGCAAGAGTTGGTTTCATCAACTGCATCATTGGTGATTGCGCACCTCCTCTTCAATCAAACGATCGAGCCAGTCATCGATATGTTGAAACAGATAGCCCGCTTCTTTCGCAGCTGTCGTATCCATATAGAAATCGCGTTCTGGCGCAAGTGGCGATTCATCCTCTCCTTTTGTGACGATTTGGCTCGTCGTTCCCGCAATACGGTCGATTTTATCCATCAGGTCTTGAATCGATAGGACGCCGTCACTCGCAGCGTTGATCGGTCCTGTCAATTCCGAACGACCACACCACTCAAGAAAGGCAGCGGCTTCGTAACTTGAGATGTAGCCCATCTTCGCATAGTTGTTTTCAGCGATAATCGGACGACCGTCAAGCGCGCGTTTGATATGGAAGACAAGTCGTTCCGTATAATCGTCTGGTCCGAGGACAACAGGAAAACGAATGGCAACGACAGGGAAGGTCGCACGTTGGAAGAAATAACTCTCCGCTTGGCGTTTCCCTTCGCCATACCCATGTTCCTTCTCAAGCTCATATTTCCCGGGAAACGGATTGTAGGCGCGTTCCGAAATATTCGCACCACCGTCTTCATAGACAGACATCGTCGACGTCAACACGTAGCGCCCGACTTTCCCTTCAAACGCGTCAATCGCAAGTTTGGCTTGATACGGCGTGAAGCAAATGTTGTCATAGATGACATCCCAGTGCTGTTGGCTTAAATCCTTCATCGTACTACTTGACGTCCGGTCTCCTTTGAAAAATGTCAAGCCCTTCGCGACGGGTGGCGTATGCTCACCGCGTGTGACGATTGTCACGTCATCCCCCGAATCGGCTAAGCGAATTGCAAGCCGGCGTCCGAAATAGCGCGTTCCCCCGAAAATCAATACTTTTCTCATCCTGAAGCCCTCCCTGTTCGTAGTAGCATTCACTCTCTTAATATTTCGAGTCAACGGAACAGGTCTCCTGTATGCGGACAATAAAAAAATCGTGGACGATGTCCACGATTGGATTCATTAACAGCCACCCGGTGTCCCGGCATTCGTTGCCGTCCGGAACGAAGTCCCGCAACCGCATGTTGCGATGGCATTCGGATTCGTGATCGTGAATTAAGAACCGAAGTATTTTCGGAACCCTACGATCATTTATCGCCAGTTTGCGCGAGTTGTCGATTTTTATAAGATTGATATTGTATATATACGCTAATACGTTTTCTATCGTCACTTGATTATAACAGATTTACATTTGAAAATTATAGAATTAGTAATTTTACTTTCTGTCTTTTCTCTGATAAAATATCTCGTATGAAGTTTGAAGAAAAGAACTAAAGTGAATTATATTTGTAAAATAAGATGTACCAAAAAATGTAATCAGTTTTTATTTATTTTTTGTTGTAATAATAATTAAGTAGTCTTTACTGCAGTTGAATTAGACATAATAATTATACTAAAATTTTTCACTACATTTTTTGACTTTGATAATTAATTTTAATATGATAATTTGAACAATACTAATATAACCTTTCATTTATTTTCAATTTAAATACTAATATGATAATTATTCTTTCCTTTATCCCTACCTATTTTTATAATAATCCATTTGACCGAACCTAAAACTTAAAAATGTGTACCGAACTATCCCACTCTTTTTTAATTTTTCATGCGTAATCAGTAGTTAGTAAAGTAGCATTTTTATACACAGAGGGAGGTCTTACTTTTATGATGAATTACGATGACTCAAATTCAGTTATTGTTCCATTAGTTACGGGGAAGACTAAAGATTTTATAAGTCGTTCTCTTAAAGAAGATAACGTTATCAAGTCTCTAAACGAATCACAATTACAAGAATTTTTAAATGGTTTATCCACATATCCAGATTCATATTTCATCAAAAACTCTATTGCTGTAACCATGACTAGTAAACAACATACTAAAATTACTGAATTTATTAATAATGCGTTTAATCTTTTAAATACAACAGATAATTTTGAAGTTGAGAGTGACATTATACAAATTACTAAGCATTATAAAAAAAGATTAATCGAACGCTCTGATAAATATGATCAGATTTTTACAGAAGACATCTTAGATATCAAAAAGGACGTCTGTCAATTTGGTAATGTATCAAACATATTTAGATGGAACCATAAAGGAATTACTTATGTCCTTTCACGTACTGATTCTTCATCTCCTAATGAAAAAATAATAATTTCTATAAAAGTAGATGAAGACGGTAATTTGATAAACATTTTAATTAAAGCAGTTACTTATATCAATGAGTAACAAAAAAAGACTACCGAACGGTAGTCTTTTTATTTCTCTTTGGAGTATAATTCCACGTCACTATAATTAACTATGAGTTCGTCATTGTCATCTAAATCGTATAAAATCGAGCCACTCTTAATTGCTTTAAGAAACTTCATCAAGGTTCTCTCAACTTCTCCCAAAATGAAGCTGTCATCTAAATCACCTTCAGTATGAGTGAGATGGGGAACATTTTTTATAATGATATTTTTACCATTAGAATCTTTTTCATAAACATCATCGTAAATCCGGTAAGTCTCATCGTAAATGATCTGTTCGTTGCCGGCAAAAAAATCGTTCATTATGTCTTTCATGTCCTTCTCGCTGATTGTAGGCAATTTCAATCCTCCTTTAGCAATACGGGCTTGTCATTAACATTTTTGTTGTAATCAAATAAAAGTATACTATTTGATTTAAAAAATAAAAAGTAGATTCCCTAAGAATAGAGCGTAGAATTCTATCATTTTTATTTTTTAATGTCAACTATTTTTTTCGATTATTCTAATTTTAGCATTAATTATAACTGTTGTCACTTAAAAATATTGCTTAATCTTTTTAATTAAGATGTTCAGTCACACTTAATTCGTATATTTTTATGTTTATTACTTTGTTATTGTCTTTTCAATTTTTACTTCGGTAGTATTCATATACTATTTAATTTAAAATATTCCTTTTAAAATTTTTATTTTTTTTAGATTTGAATGCTTATAAGTTATCCATGTAATTTTTGGTAGATTGGTAGATGAAATTATCTCGTTTACCTATTACTTAACAAACACAAGTATATTTTATGGTTTTTTCTTATTGTTTTTTTAATACACACTCATACCATATTCATCAATTTAAAGAAAAGGACGGTCATAGAAGACCGTCTTTAGTTCGATATTCACTTCATAAATACCAATATGACCTCTAGTAACTTTTCAACTTTGATAAACAGTATTTTTTATACTTTATCTTTACTGCATTTGGTCGTCATGAACTTCGATTCCATTTAAAATAGCTCTCGCAATACGGTTGATATCCGCTTCTTCGCGAATCGTCACGCCTTGCATTGTAATATTCACTGAACGATCGACCATACCACCCACGCCAGCCACCGTAGCCCCTGCGCTAGGATTAACGACAGGACGGTTTCCGTTACGACTTGATAGAACGCCTGCCTTGCGTAATGTGTTCGACTGGCTCGCAGTTAGTACGGACTCTCCGGAGTGTAGCGTTGCCTGGAAACCATTGTGCGGAATGTTGTAGGCACCGGAATAGAACGATCCGTCTGATTTTCCCCCGCTCTTTTTACCCGACTTTTTACCGGTGACAGCGCCAGTGACGTAATCCTTGATTGACGAAATGTTCGGCAACGACCCTTTGATCTGCTCCCAAACGAGTGAACCGATCGAGCTAAGCTGACCTACTGCGCTACTGAACGCTGACAGCATGTTCCCTGGCAACGACTTCGCCCAATCCGCGATTTTCGATTTAATCGAGTCAATTTTAGAGGTAACAGTCGTAAGCATGTTTTGGAATCCGTTGGACACCGAGTTCTTAGCGTTTGTGATGCCGTTAGAGAAGAATGATTTGATACTATTCCATCCTCCGCTGACTGTCGCTTTTGCGTTGTTAAATCCACCGGTGAACAAGCCTTTTATAGTAGTCCAAGCTCCCGAAACACTCGACTTGATTGACGAGATACTATTTGAGAAGTATGTGCGAATTGAACTCCACCCGGCGGAAACAGTAGATCGTAGCCCCGTGAACAGAGCTGCGCCAGCCTTCAATATGCGGCCTACAAAAACCAAGTTAATGTAGCCCCAAACCGCTTGAATCGAACCAAAGAAGATTTGCTTAACGCCTTCCCACATCTTGCTGAAGTCGCCTGTAAACAATCCAGTAAAGACTTTGACAACGCCCATGATTACATTCAACGCGCCCGTAATCACATTCTTGATCGCAGCCCATGCGCCAGTAACGGTTGTCCTCACTAGCGCAAACCCGACCGTGAATATCGGCGTCAGTATCGCCATACCGGCGCGAACCACGCTAGTAATCACGGTCCACACGTTAGTCAATGCGGTCAAAATCTGTGCGCCGTTCTGCGTCCAAAACTGCTGCATCATCGTTAGCTTCGATTGGACGAACGATGTAACAGCCGTCATAGCCTGATTTACATAAGGTGCTAAAAAGTTAAAGACCGACATGGCCGCGCTTTTAATCCCGTTCCAAATGGCAGTAACGCCGCTTCGGAATGTCTCGGATCTTGTATAAAGCAGATAGAATGCTGTTCCAAGTAACGTAATCCCCGCTGCTACCGCAACAACCGTACCCATGATCGACGCAAACCCTACGACAACCGGCGCAAGTAACGGAGCCATCGCTCCAATCGCTGCTCCAAGCCCTCCGAACAATCCGATACCTACAGCGAGTGGCGAAAGTATAAGCGTGAGCGCTGGTACTAAGATCATGAATACTGAGGCGACTTTCGCGATTGTCGGGTGCGCTTCCTGGAACTTCGCTATCATGTCGCTAATTTTCGTTGTGACATTATAAATCGGAGTCATCAATTCTGCGAACGTCTGAACGAGAGGATCGAATGTTTGCGAGATACTTGCGGTCATCGCTTTAAACGAATCTGCGTAGCCTTTGTTAGCATCCATCGCCGATTTGTGTAGCTTCGAGTAGAATGCGTATGCCGCGACACCAGCTACGAGTGCAACTGCTGTGAAGCGCATTAATCCCTGCGAAATCATTCGAGTCATGTCGTTTAGTTGCTTCATGTTCGCAGTCGGCCCCAATGCTCTTAGAGCCAATGCTGCAGGCGTTCCACGCTTCGCAATCCCCTCTAACCCGTTCGCTACGCTGAGTAACGGAGTATTTAATTTGTAAATCGGGTTGTTCATTCTAGCGAAGTTGTCCGCAATCTTGCTCGATTGAGTCGACCGCGCCATCATGGATCCGACCGACTGATAGAATGACATTTTTGCCATTTCGTTAGAGGCGATCATCGCGTCCTTCGTCTTCTTATCGGCTTTACCCATTTTCTCGATTTGATTGATAAAGTCGCCGGTCGTGCCGGTATATTCCTTACTAGATTTCGCCAGTTGGAAATATGCGTATTGCGATTTAATCGAATCATCCCGAAGCCCGTTCATCGCTACACGCTGTTGCGCGAATGCTGATCGAATCTCTGCGCTCATGCGTTGTGCTTCGGCACTCACGCCTTTAAAGACCGTTCGAATGCGTCGACCTAGCGAATCGTAACGAACATCAGCGCCATCTAACGGCTGAGTCACATCGACAGTACGTAGGTCTTCTGCCACCGTGTTTGTCGCGGCAGACAGGGTTTTAAACGCTCGCGATACGCTACTCGAAGCCGTTGAAGCGCCACTGAATGATCGTGTCATAGCACCTACCGTAGACATCGCACTCGTCGTACTAGACTCGAACATGCGCAGTGCTGCAGTTTGCTTCTTCATTGGCGCAGAAAATTGATCCTGCAACGAAATCAACGCCTGTAATTGCATCATGTGCGGTCACCTTCGTCGATTAGGTGTTCAACCTCTATACCGATAAGCTCTAGCGAGTCGCTGTATAGCGCCATCGCCGCTCGATACGTAAGAGCAGTCTTTTTTGTATGAATGCCATTCACCAAGATGAGCCTCTCGACGACACGTAGCGCGTTTCGGTTACCAATCTTTTTTGCGCCTTTGATGTAAGCAACAAACTCATCTTCGCTTGCCGGAAACTTGTGCAGCAGTTCAACGACTCTTGCGTCATGTAAAATGACTAGCTTCTTATCCTGCTCTAAGAATTTCATTTTATCGTCCTCCTGGAATGTAATAAAAAAACGCCGAATGACTCCATGATATGCTCCCCAAAAA
>NZ_DGYQ01000035.1:0-27737 GCF_002396765.1 Exiguobacterium sp. UBA5002 | reverse complement strand
TTTTTGGGGAGCATATCATAGGGCGGAAAAACGCTATTTTTTGAAAGTAAGTCATTAAAAAATCAGACTATTTTTTTTCAACTTTTCTATTTACAACCCGAAAAAATCGGAGTAATATCCATCTCATCAACGAACACTAACATGTTAATGCTTCGATCTCAAAGTACGCCGAATTCATGATTGAAGCGGGGGACCCAACCGTCACAACACGTGACACGGGGTGAATCCTTTCCGAACGGGAAAGGTAGGGCGAATTCCTAGGTATGCCCGAATCCGACAGCTAACCTCGCAGGCGTTTTTAGGAGGGAACGACTCTTTTTCAGTATGCCAAAGTATAAAGGCGATGCTGGGGCCGTTTATTGCCTCACATCGTCTTTTTGTCGTGTTTAATTGTAAAAATATTGAATAATATGGGGGTATTTTCATAATGGGAGAACTGTGGAGTATCGTATTGCTTGCCTTCTTCTTCGGTACGACGTTCGGGATGATTCATCTGATCGAGCGTGTCCAGTGGAGAGCAGGTGACCGTAAATGACGTGGTTTTTACTGGCGACGGGCTGCCTCGTCTTCTTGTATCTCGGTTATTGTCTGATGTATCCAGAAAAATTCTAATCGCATAGGGAGAAAAGAAAAACATGTGGACTCAATTCATGATCCAATTTTGGATCCTACTCGTCATCGCACTTTGCGCGGCGGTCTTGCTTGGGCGCTACATCGGGATATACTTCGCACCTGTCGCAGAACGTCGGGTCGATAAAATCGGTAAGGTCGAACGACGACTCCTGTCGTTACTCGGCGTCGATGAAAAGAAACACGATCAATCGTGGGTCGGCTATTCGAAGAGCCTCTTGCTCGTCAATTTGCTATTTTTCATCGGTGGATATTTGTTACTTCGCTTCCAAGGCAGTCTACCCTTGAATCCGAACGGTGCTGTGAATCTCGACTGGTCGACGGCGCTGCATACGACGATCAGCTTCATGACGAATACCGATCAGCAGCACTATTCGGGTGAGGCACTCTCGTATCTCTCGCAAACGTTCGTCCTCGGAACGATGTTATTCGTCGCTCCGACGATGGCGTTCACGGTCTGTATCGCTGTCATTCGTGGTCTTGCGAACAAACCACTCGGTAACTTCTACGCCGACTTCGTTCGTTTCATCTTCCGGATCCTGATTCCGATTTCACTCTTGTTCGGGATGTTGATGATTTTACTCGGCGTACCGCAGACATTTGGTAGTGCGGTCAGCGTCACGACGCTCGAAGGAGCGAAACAGTTGATCTACCGCGGACCGGTCGCTGCATTCGAAGTCATTAAACTGCTTGGTAACAACGGTGGTGGTTTCTTTGGTGCCAACGGAGCGCACCCATTCGAGAACCCGAACCAGTTCGTCAACTTCATCCAGATGTTCTTGATGTTGCTGATTCCGATGTCACTTCCAATCGCTTACGGAAAAATCATCGGTTCCGCGAAACAAGGACGACTGTTCCTTGGTGTCATGACGCTTCTCTTCATCATGATGACGGTCGGGATGGCAGGGAGCTTGCTTGCGAATCCAACGGCACACGGTCAGGAACTACGGTTCGGTCAAATCGGAACGGCGCTCTACAGTTCAATCACGACGGCAGCTGAAACCGGTGCGGTCAACGCGATGCACGACTCACTGCATCCGCTCGCTGGATTGATCCAGCTCGGCAATATGATGCTTAACGTCGTTTACGGTGGAGCAGGTGCAGGATTCTTGAACGTCTTGCTTTATGCCTTCGTCGCCGTCTTCCTGACAGGTCTCTTGATTGGTCGGACACCGACGTTCCTCGGGAAGAAAATCGAGACGTTCGAAGTGAAGATGATCGCGATCGCGCTACTCGTGCCGCCATTCCTGATTCTCGTCGGAACGGCGATCTCGATGTACGCTGCACCAGGCGTCGCTGGCATCTCGAACCCAGGCTATCACGGACTGTCGCAAGTCTTGTATGAGTTCACGTCCGCGACGGCGAACAACGGATCAGGTTTTGAAGGACTCGGCGACGCAAACGTCTACTGGAACGTCTCGACGTCATTCGCGTTGTTCTTCGGACGCTACATCCCATTGATCTTGATGCTTGCAATCGTTGGTTCGCTTAAAGCGAAGCCATCCGTCCCGCAAGATGAATTTTCGTTTAAGACAGACACACCACTCTTCGGAACAGTCTTCCTCGGTACGGTCGTACTTGTCGGTGCATTGACATTCTTGCCAGTGCTCGTACTTGGACCAGTCGCGGATTGGCTGACGATGTGAACAGGAGATAAAAGCATATGATGGAACGAATCATGCATCCGACGCCCGAGGAACACCAACCGAACGGGGAGCCGGAACACCAATCCAAATCAGCAATCAATGGCTCGATCGCGCGTCAAGCGACAATCGATGCCTTTAAAAAATTTAATCCCGTCAACATGGTCAAACAACCGATCATGTTCGTCGTCTGGATCGGCTGCTTGCTCGCGATCGGTTACACGATTTTCATTGACGAGATGCGAGGCTTTAACTTGAAGGTCAGTATCATTCTCTTCTTGACGGTCTTGTTCGCGAACTTCGCGGAATCGATCGCCGAAGGACGAGGGAAAGCACAAGCAGACTCGCTAAAAGCATCGAAAGCGGACGTCATGGCTCGTAAACGTGTCGGACAATTGATTGAGAGCGTCTCGTCCGTGACACTCCGGAAAGGCGACATCGTCTTCGTACGGGCCGGTGAATATGTACCAGGTGACGGTGAGATCATCAAAGGTCTTGCTTCGATTGATGAATCGGCGATCACAGGGGAATCGGCACCCGTCATCAAGGAAGCGGGGGGTGATTTCTCGTCGGTCATCGGTGGAACACTCGTCGTTAGTGACGAAATCGAAGTCCGGATCACGAGTAATCCAGGGGAATCGTTCCTCGATCAGATGATTGCGCTTGTCGAAGGCGCAAGCCGTCAAAAGACACCGAACGAGCTCGCTTTATCAACACTGTTGACGAGCTTGACATTGATTTTCTTACTCGTCGTCATGACGTTACCCGTCTTTACGAACTATCTTGGATTCAATCTTTCTGGTCCAATCTTGATCGCTTTGCTCGTCTGTTTGATTCCGACGACGATCGGTGGTTTGCTGTCCGCGATCGGCATCGCCGGGATGGACCGCGTTACCCGCTTCAACGTCATCGCGATGAGCGGGAAGGCGGTCGAAGCAGCAGGGGATATCCAAACGATCATCTTAGATAAAACGGGAACGATCACGTTCGGAAACCGGATGGCGTCAGAGATCACGCCAGTCGGCGGACGTACTGCCGAGCAGGCGTTCGAGGGGGCGATCCTCGCCTCACTCGCTGATGAGACACCTGAAGGACGATCGGTCTTAGAGCTCGCGGAACTTCGTGCGATGACGGTTGAACAACATTGGTTAGATGGCGCGGAAATCGTACCGTTTCGAGCAGAGACACGGATGTCCGGACTCGACTTAAGAGATGGACGCCGTGTGCGTAAAGGGGCGGGGCAAGCGATTCAAGAATGGGTCAAGGAACAAGGCGGCACCATTCCAAATGATTTGCAAGAAAAAGTAGATGCGGTCTCTCGTCTTGGTGGCACACCACTCGTCGTTGCGATCGACGCAACGATCCTTGGCGTCATCTATTTGAAAGATACGGTGAAACCGGGCATGCGCGAACGATTCGATCGGTTGCGTGAGATGGGTATCAAGACGGTCATGTGTACGGGAGACAACCCATTGACGGCAGCAACGATCGCCCGCGAAGCAGGCGTCGATGATTTCGTCGCGGAATGTAAACCGGAAGACAAGATTCGTGTCATCCAGCAGGAACAAGCAGCCGGTCACCTCGTCGCCATGACAGGAGACGGAACGAATGATGCACCAGCACTCGCTCAAGCCGATGTCGGACTCGCGATGAACAGCGGAACGCAAGCCGCAAAAGAAGCGGCGAACATGATCGATCTTGATTCGAACCCGACGAAAATCATCGAAGTCGTCGAAATCGGGAAACAGCTCTTGATGACACGGGGTGCCTTGACGACGTTCTCGATCGCAAACGATATCGCGAAATATTTTGCGATCATCCCGGCAATGTTCATGGTCGCAATCCCGCAGATGGAAGTACTCAATATCATGCGTCTTGATTCCCCGACGAGCGCGATCTTGTCTGCCTTGATCTTCAATGCGATCATCATTCCGATGTTGATTCCGCTTGCGATGCGAGGAGTTACCTACAAACCGATGACGGCGGATCAATTACTCAGTCGTAACTTACTGATCTATGGTCTTGGCGGTGTCGTCGTTCCATTCATTGGGATTAAAATCATCGATGTCTTGCTTGCGAGCATCCTCTAAGGAGAAAACGAATCATGAAACAAGCCATTCGTGTGACGGTCTTCGTCACGGCGTTATGCGGGATCGTCTTTCCCGCTTTATTGACCCTGTTCGGTCAACTACTCGTACCGGATAAAGCTGAAGGTTCTTTAGTACAAGAAAACGGAAAATTCATCGGATCGGAATTGATTGCCCAGCCGTTCACGTCGAAACAGTATTTTCATGGACGTCCATCAGCGGTCGATCAATTAGCGGGAGCGTCTGCTGGGGATAACCTAGCAGCATCGAACCCGGAGCTTGGCACGAAGATGGCGGAATTACAGAAACAGAACCAAGTGGACGGCGCTTCGCTTCCGGACGATGCCCTCGTGACATCCGGTTCTGGCTTCGATCCGCACATCTCAGTCGATTATGCTTTGGTTCAGGCGAAGCGTATCGCAACCGCACGCGATCTGTCGCGTGAAGAAGTACGGAAGTTGATCACAAAGGAAGCAGGAACCCATGATTACGTCAATGTCCTGCGCTTGAACTTAGCACTTGATCGGAGTAAGTCATGACACGAGGAAAGCTGAAGCTGTATATCGGCTCAGCTCCTGGTGTCGGAAAGACGTATAAGATGCTTGCCGATGCACGAACATTGACGCTTGAGGGTAAGGATGTCGTCATCGGACTGATTGAGACACACGGTCGCAAAGAGACGGCGGAGATGGTCGGGCAACTCGAACAAGTCCCGCTACTTGAAGTTGCCTATAAGGACAAGACATTCCCCGAGGTGAACGTGGACGCGATCATTGCCCGTCGCCCCGATATCGTACTAATCGATGAACTGGCGCATACGAATGCGCCAGGATCGGTACGAAAGAAACGCTATCAAGATGTCGCAGCATTGCTTGAAGCAGGAATCAATGTCTACTCTGCCGTCAATATCCAGCATTTCGAAAGCTTGCTTTTTAAAGTCAAAGAAGTGACGGGTGTCGAAGTGAGAGAACGCATCCCGGATCCGTTTCTCGGGGAAGCCGATGAGATTCTACTCGTCGATGTCACACCACAAACGTTACGGGAGAGACTCGAGCAAGGAAAAATCTATAAGAAGGAAAAGATTGAACAGAGCTTGAATTCGTTCTTTTCGCTTCAGAATCTTGCGAGCTTACGTGAGCTATCGCTGCGTCAGGTCGCGGACGAAGTAGACGATCAAGTCTATCAATCACGTTTGCTGATCGAAAAAGATCCGGCGACGCTACAAGAGCGAATCCTTGTCTGTATACAGCTCAATGACAATGCGCGGAAGTTGATCTATCGCGGCTTTCGCATGGCAAGTCGATTGAAGGCAGAACTGTATGTCCTAACAATCTTACCGGCAGCGGAGAATCAATTGAATGCGAAACAAAAAGAAGTGCTTGCGATGGTACGCGAGAGTGGTTCCTTGTTCGGAGCAGAAGTTCTGATCCGAATCCAAGGCGAGCGCTCGATCGCCCAAGCAATCACAGCTGCCGCGAAACATCATCGCATCACTCAAATCGTTCTCGGTCAATCCGCACGAACCCGTTGGCAGGAAATCCGGCGTGGATCGATCATCAATGAAATCATGCGTCATGTCCGCGGCATCGATATTCAAATCGTCGCTGATGACATGGAACGCTAGGGGAGCCCTTCCGCGTAAATGCAGGGGTTCTCTTCGAAGTTTGTCGTTTCACAAAACGAACGAGTCGGTCATTCTCCCTGTCCTCAGGCGGGAGGTAAGACGCGGCATCCCCGCATTTGATGCGGTCTGCCGGGTCTTACCTAGCCCTGACGAAAGCGCCGCGCGCGCTTTCTGATCCTGTAGGAGTGGAGGATGACCTTTTTCGTTCTACATCAATCAAAAAGGAAAGACCGTTCCAGTGAAGTCACCAGAACGGTCTTTCCTTTTTTGTTGGAATCATTTCAATGATTTAAAGACTCAGCTTCATCGTCTCCTCAACGAGCGAAGACTGGAATATCGAAGACGGCTGTATAGCTATCCATCTGTTGATATAAATCATAAATGCGAGTCGTTTGTTTCGCAGCCCATCCCATGTCTGTCGCATATTGATGACGACCAGGATTCATTGGGTTCCAGCGCATTTTATAGAGTGTGTTTTGATTGTAGGCATGGTGAATATATTGAGTTCCAATAAATTCGGCTCCACCCATGATGGCCGCTTCCGGTGTGAACCATCCTTTTTCGTAGGCTGTTCTTGCTCCACCGTTGATCGGATCTGAATCGACAGCGCCGATGCCGTACATGTTGTAGACCATTTTTCCATTCCACATGACTCCATTCGCTAAAGTTGACGTTCCATTTCCTGTCTCAAGTAGCGCGTGGGAGATCAAGTAGATTTCGTTGACGGAAAAGGCTGTACCAGCGTCGATGAATGCTTGTCCGCAGCTTCCGGTCGTACATTTACCAAAGATGCCTTTTGTGCTGATAATCTTATCTAATGTTGCAGCAGAAGCGCCTGTCGTCTTCGATAAATCAAGGAATTGGAAGAATTCCTTTGAAGAGCGGCTGACTTTTAATGGGTCAGCGACGTTCCGGACATCAGACTCGAGTGCATTCAACCAACCAAGTGTCCAGTATCCGGTGGAAGACGTGTAAACACGCGGATACGTCGTATAGAAATCACCAATTCGTTGATAGACCTTAATCATCTGTTTCGGCTGGAATTGTCCATAAATATGGCTATCCGTTGCTGCGCCGGAACGTATATTGAGTGGTGTCGTTGACGATACGGTCGCGAGTGTACCATTGACTGGGTCTTCCGATCCACCGAATCGAACGTACATCGAGCTGACATACATCATCTTATTTTTATATAAATCGGTTTGAGGTGAAGGATTTAACTTCATTTGAGTGCTGATAAAGTTATCAAATGTATACGGTGTCGCAATGGAATTGTAGACATTTAGTTTTGAAGATGTCGTTACAAGTGTTCCATTATACGCATAGCCTGATTTACCTTGATAGGAAATCTTATACCATTGTCCGATTTGTCCGGTGACGTTGACGACGACGTTCGAAGGAATCGTCGTCACGACTTGATAGGAACTTCCGACATACGAGCGAAGTGGAGTAGGACTTGTAGCTCGGACGTATAACGAATCTTTCGATACATAGTCAATCTTACTTGTAGATGCGTTCGTATCGACATACCCTGTTTTTCCATTGATCGTTACTTTATGCCACTGTTTATTCGTATGTGACGTAATCAGTGAAGTCGTGTAGTAGACGTTTCCTTTAGCTAGTGTCGTAAGTGCTGTTGCTTCTTCTAAAGGTGAATTTCGAATGATTAAGTTCTCGTTCGCGAGGAAACGAGCGCCACTAATCTTTTTCGTTTCTGTATAAGGTGTTAAAAGAGCGCCATCGATATACCCTGTTTTTCCATTAACACTTACGTTCATCCATTTCCCGATTGAACCATTCACCTGCACGATCGTTCCGTTTGGCAGTGAAGCGATTTCGCTGTATGTCGGACCAGCGTATGACTTCAGAGAAGTCGTTTGTACCGTCTTATAGCGATGGGCTGAAATCTTACGGTATGAAATCGGACTTCCTTGGTTGGCTCGGATGTATCCTGTTTTCCCGTCCACTGAAATACGATGCCACGACTGACCGTGACCGTTCGTGACAAGGCGCATCGTGTAATAGACATCCCCGTTCTTTAGCGTCTTCCATGTATCGGCATCCGCCTGATACGTCGTTTTGACGTCGATGGATGTATTTAATACATAACGCGCTGCTGAGATCGTAGACGTTACGATATATTCGTTCAAATCATCCTGATGAATATATCCGATTTTTCCTGCATACGTCACACGGTACCACTCATTGATGGATCCTGTAACGGATACCTTCGTACCGCTTGAGATGGACTTGATGGAAGCGTAAGATACGCCAGCATAAGACTTTAATCCTGTAGCGTCGGTTGTTTTCATCGTCACGGCATCTGCTTGATAGGAGACTTTTTCTCCTGTTCCGTAAGCGATGTAACCGGTCTTTCCGTCTTTTTTGATCTGATACCATTTTTTAGAACCAAGTGTGACGAGACGTGTCGTGTAATAGATATCACCCTCTTGAAGCGTAGCGATTTTAAACGCATCTGCTTCAGGAGCGACTAAGATATCGGTGGATGATGTGACGGCGAAACGTGTACCTGAAATGGTTTGGACGAGGGCTGCTGTCTTAAACGTCGAAGCCGACGCATATCCTGTTACACCATCGTACGTGACACGATACCATGTACCGATTCGACCAGAGACGAGCGGTTTTGCACCGGCCGGAATCGACTTGATCCCTGCATACGAACTGCCTGCATAAGAACGAATTGTCGTTTTAGCTGTTGTGATGAAAGAAACGTTCTTCAGGCTTTCGTAATTCACGTTCGTTCCTTGATTTGCTAAAAGATAACCGGTTTGACCGTCTTTTTTGATTTTGTGCCACGTGCTACCTCGTGAATCCGTTGCGAGTGTCGTCGTGTAATACGCATCACCTGTTTTTAAAGAAGCAATCGTTTTACTCGTCGACGAGGCGGATGCCTTTATTTCGATGGATTTCTTCAAGAGAACACGTGTAGTAGGAATCGTTTTGATACTTTGTTTAGAGACTTGTAAAAAAGCGTCACGGTGCATGTATCCACTATTTTTGCCGTGACGAACGCTATACCAGCCGTCGATTTTTCCGACTACTTCAACGTTTGTCCCAACTGGAATCGATTCGACTTTTGGATAACCCGTTCCTGCATAAGTATGTAGCGTGTAGGTATCCGTCGTACGTGATGTTTCGTTCGCGATCTTCTGATAGGAAACAGGAGTGGCACCAGATGGGACATATCCTGTTTTTCCTGCGTAGTTCAGGCGATACCACGTTTTGCCGTATGGATCGGTAATCCGTTGTGTCGTATAATACACATCTTTACTTTGCAGGGTGCCAATTGTCGTTGCTGTCGTGCGTGCCGCATTTTTAATCGCCGTATTCGTAGAGACGATATAGCGTTGTCCAGAGATCGTTTGCTTTTTCTCATACAACACTAAATATTTTGAAGCGACATATCCCGTTTTTCCGCCATATGTTACTTTTTTGTAGCTTCCGGCATCATATGCGGATGAAACGACCGTTCCGGTCTTGATCGTCAACAAGCGTTTCCGTGAAGATGTCGTCTTATCATACAGATCCGTATCTGCCGATAGACGATAAGCCGTTACTTTCGTTGTTGCTGCGTTCACTATCGGTAGAGATGATAGAATGATGCTAAACACGATAAGAAGACTCGCGAACACCTTCAAAGGTTTCGAGATGGATGTCGTATTCAAAGTATCTTTCCTCCTAGTAGATATTCGTCCAAGCGGACGGAATCGGCTTCGAGGATGTCTGGTCTAAGGTGTACGTACTTATGCCTATTCCTACTATCGACCATATCGGATTTTTATGAAGAAAATATTGGTTTTTTTTGAAAAAAGGGATTTAGTTTTTTGAAAAACCCTCCTGTTTGTTTAAACAAGAGGGAATAGGATCAGATAGTGAGACGTGCGAGGATTTCTGTTAAATTCGTCGTCGGGCGTTCACAAGTAAAATCATGACAGAGATACGCCGTTGGCTCTTCTGGTTCTGGATAATCCGCGAGCAAAGAGACGTGCGGCAAAAGGTCACGCTTCGTACCAATTAACAACGCAACTTCCGGTAAGTGTAACTGTTGCAGTTGCTCGATTTCGACCGGGATGTCTACGTCTTCTGGAATCAAGATAATCAATTCCTTCGGTTCCATCTGCCGGTAGGTGAAGGTACTGACAAGGGAGGCAAATCCGGTCGGTTGTTGCTCGACTTCTTCGATTAAAGCTGTGAGCGCCCGTTCGGCACTTTCCTGATAAACGAGACGCCCGGTCAGACGACTAAGCGTGAAGAAAGCGTTTAAGGCAATACTATTTCCAGCAGGTGTGACGCCATCATACAGATCGAGTGGGCGAACGAGTAGCTCATCGGAGCGTGACGAAGTCAGATAAAAATAACCATCTGCTATTTGAAACTGGTCCTGCAGCACATCTGCGAATGCTAAAGCTTCCTTTAGATGAAGCGCCCGTCGTGTTGATTGGAATAGTTCAAGATGTGCATCGATCAAATATGCATAGTCATCGAGGAATCCGTATCCGGTTGCTTGTCCGTCTCGGTAATGAACAGCAAGTTTATTCTCTGTGCGGACGAATTGCTCGAGTGATGTCATCGCACGCGTGGCGACACGTGTATAATGCGGTTCACCAAAGACACGACCGGCTTTAGCGAACGTCGAGATCATCATCGCGTTCCACGATGTCAGGCGCTTATCATCACAAAATGGTCGCGGGCGTTCACTTCGCGCACGAAGAAGAATTTGTCGCTCGCGTTCGAGTTGCGCCGCTGTCTCAGCAGGTGACAAGTGCATTTCACGTGCGAACATCTCGAGTGTTTGTCCTGTCCGGTAAAAGACGTTCCTTCCTTCGAAGTTCCCGGACTGGGAGGCATGGTAAAAGCGCGGGAACAGCGCGTCTGGTCCGAGTAAGTCGGTCAGTTCAGAAGCCGTGAACGTATAATAATGTCCTTCGCCTCCTTCACTATCCGCATCCAGTGCGGCGTAGAAGGTGCCGTCCGGTGCAGACAACTCACGCTCTACGAATGTCAGTACTTCTTCCGCGTAGCGCCGGAAGCGAATTTGTCCGGTCACTTGGTACGTCTCGATGCATAAGGTCGCGAACCAAGCATTGTCGTACAGCATCTTCTCGAAATGAGGAATCTGCCACTCGGCATCGACCGTATAGCGGAACAAACCGTAGCCGACTTGATCGGTCATCCCACCGTCACGCATCGCGATCAATGATCGCATGACCATATGGAGCGCCGTCTCGTCTTCCGCGTATTGATAATAATCAAGCAAGAAACGAAGCAGGGCTGGCGACGGAAACTTCGGTGCCTCTCCGAATCCACCGTGTTGACGGTCAAATTGGCGCATCGCTTGATCAAAGGTCTCGTGAATGATTGATTCATCCCAAGTACTGGTTGATGAAGCAGGTCGTAACACGTCGCGAAGTGTCTGGGACATGTTCTGACCGACTTGTGCGATTTTTTCTGGTGAACGGCGGAATTGCTCGCTGAGCTGAAGCGTCACCTGACGAAAACTCGGACGGTTGAACTGAGGCGTCTTCGGAAAATACGTGCCGATGTAAAACGGTTGCTGATCCGCTGTCATGAAGACGCTCAGTGGCCAGCCGCCTTGTCCGTTCATGACTTGAGCCGCCGTCATATACAAGTGGTCAATGTCAGGACGTTCTTCCCGGTCGACCTTGATTGCGATGTAGCGTTCGTTCAAGAGTCGTGCCGTTTCTTCATCCTCGAAGCTCTCATGAGACAGCACATGGCACCAATGGCACGTCGAGTAACCAATCGATAAAAAGATCGGCTTGCCGCTTTCCCGAGCGGCAGTGAAGGCGTCTTCGCCCCACGGGTACCAATCGACAGGCTGATGAGCATGTTGCAAGAGGTAGGGACTCGTTTCATGGATAAGTCGATTCGACATGATGGATTTCCCTCGTTTCTTCTATAATAAAGAGTCCTCTTCACGATACTCGGCTTTTACGGCAGGTGCAACTCCAATTCTGAGACAGGAGAAAACGATTTTTCAAAAGAAAGATTGACTTTATAAAAGAAAGTGTGATAGATTTATATAAGTCATGAATCGGGGATGATCACTCATGTGAGAATCTTCAATCCATATCATACAATTAAATCGACAGGTCAGGATTTTTAGACCGCTACTGACAAATGAGTCAGACATAAGTCATCGCTTTTATTTTGTCCTTCTTCATACTACGAGGAGAAGTTGACCCAGCAAGATAAACCTTCCAATCGATACTTTTCCGCTCATTCCCGAGCTATTTCTAAAAATCCCAGTATCATGCGTCCGTTGCAGACGCATCACGATTCTTGCTAAAATGCTTGATTCAGCTGGCGCGGCCAAGGAGCCGTAACAACGAAAGAGAGGTAGGGCTTTCGTCGTTTCAGGTGTTTTGATCACCTGTAATCCTCGATTCTCATGACAACCAAAACAACGACACGCTGATGAGGCGTTTTTTTTGTGCCTTTTTTCGGGTAAGGCTGAAAGAAGGGGGTGACGACATGCCATGGAATGAGAACGACTATCCGGAGTCATTCAAGAACTTTGATCCGCCACTTCGAAAGAAAGCAATCGAGATCGCGAATGCGTTATTAAAAGACGGGTATGAAGAGGGACGTGCCATTCCGATCGCGACATCGCAAGCTGAAAAATGGTACGAAAGTCACAAAGACGAACAATAAAAAGTTGTAAGCGATACCATTTCTTTCATTTACGAAGGATGGTATCTTTTTTACAAAAAATATACACTGTTGAGAATATAATCTGATATTATTAAGAAGTGTCAGAAAATTCAATAGGGGGTCTCATCATGAAATACGGCAGTACGTTTGGAAAGTGGGCATTGGCCGGAGTGTTAACAGCAGGAATCCTTCCACAAGCGGGTCTTGTCGGGGCAGAAGGCGAAGGCGTCATCTTGTCTGAATACATAGAAGGAACAAGCAATAACAAGGCAATCGAGCTATACAATGGGTCGGGGCAAATCATTGATTTAGCAGACTATACACTCGTTCAGTATACGAATGGTGGACCGTCAGAAGCGAAAATCACACTATCGGGGAAAGTGGATCCAGGGAAGACGTTCGTCATCGCGAACTCGAGTGCGAATGCAGATATCAAAGCAAAAGCACAATTGACGACGGGATCATTGAACTTCAACGGGAATGATCCGATCGCATTGAAAAAGGGTGATGTCGTTCTTGATATCATCGGACCACTCGGTTCATCGACGGATTTCGCAAAAGATACGACACTTGTCCGGAAATCTAGCGTCGCGTCTGGCGCTAAAACGTACGAACCATCACAGTGGACGAGCTTCCCGGTTGATACACTGACGAATCTCGGCAGTCATCAGACAGAAGTGGGCGACGTTCTCGCAGCACCTACAGCTTCTCCGGTCGGTGAAGTTGAACGTGGAGATCGAGTGACATTATCAGGTGAAGGAACGATTCATTATACGGTCGATGGCACGACACCAACTGTCGACAGTCCGGTGTATACGTCACCGATCACGATCAACGATGAAGTGACGATTCAAGCAGTTGCCGTCAAGGACGGTAAAACGTCAGCGGTTTCGACATTCAAGTATTATATCGCACCACCGATCACGAAAATCAGCAACATCCAAGGCGTTGCGCATACGTCGCCTTACGCAGATCAACTCGTCCGGACGACAGGTGTCGTCACGTACGTCGTCGATGCGAACAACTTCTACATGCAGGATCCAAATCCGGATAACGACAGCCGGACATCAGAAGGGATTCTCGTCTATGCGAAAAACCATGGTGCTGCTGTTGGACAAAAAGTCGCGACGACAGGATATGTCAAAGAGTGGTTGCTTGGCGGCTACAGCGATAAGTTCGATACTGACTTAGCAGTCACGGAAATCAGTACGGTCAATCTTGTGAAGGGTGCACTCAACGAAGGGTTACCAGCGAGTATCGTTCTCGGTGATGAAGGGGTTTTGATTCCGACACAAGTCGTTGATAACGACTCTTTTTCTCAGTTTGACCCAGAAGAAGACGCGATTGATTTGTATGAAAGCTTAGAAGGCATGCGTGTCGCTTTACCGAATGCAATCGTCACAGGTCCGCAAGCAAACCGGACGATTCCAGTTCGGACGCAGACGGCGAATAAGGTCTATACGAAACGCGGAACTCCAATCCTGACGAAGGACAACGTCAACCCGGAACGTCTCTTCGTTGAGATGGGTAGCTCGTCGTTCCGTGCAAAAGCTGGTGATACGTTCGACGGAACGATCGAAGGGGTCATGAGCTACAACTATTCGGCGTATAAAGTACTTTCAAAAGCAGCGGACCTTCCGAAACTCGTTGCGCGTGAAGCGGATCGTCAGCCGACGAACATCGAAACAGGTGAATCACGCCTGACTGTCGCTTCGTACAACGTCGAGAACTTCGCTTCAACAGCAGACGCTGGAAAAGTCGATCGTGTCTCAGAAGGTATCGCAACATTCTTGAAAACGCCGGACATTGTCGGTTTGACAGAGATGCAGGATAACGATGGTGCGACGGATAGCGGCACGGTCGATGCTTCGAAATCATTTGAGACATTGATCGCCGCGATCGAAGCGAAAACGGGTGTCCGCTATGCCTATACGGACATCGCACCAGAAGACAAGAAGGATGGTGGACAGCCGGGCGGAAACATCCGTGTCGGATTCCTCTACAATCCAGCACGTGTATCGCTCGCACCAGGTGAAAAAGGTGGCGCGACGGAAGCCGTTACGGTGGAAGAAGGTAAGTTAACGAAAAACCCGGGTCGTATCCAACCGACGGATCCGAACTTCGCGAGTTCACGGAAACCGCTCGTCGCAGAATTCCTTTTCAACGGTGATTCGTACCATGTCATCGTCAACCACTTCAACTCAAAAGGTGGCGACGGCGCTGACTTTGGTAAAAACCAACCGGTCGTGCGTAAAAGTGAAGTCCAGCGTCATGCGATTGCGAACATCGTTCAGGACTTCGTCTCTGAATTGAAGACGGAAGTCAAAGACTCGAATGTCGTCGTTCTCGGTGACTTGAACGACTTCCAGTTCTCGAAAACACTTGATATCTTAAAAGGTGATAACTTGTGGAACACAGTCGACGATCTTCCAGAATCAGAGCGGTACTCGTATGTCTATAACGGAAACGCTCAAGTGCTCGACCATATCTTGATCTCGAATAACTTGAAGTCGTATACGTCGTCTGATATTGTCAATATCAACTCAGAGTATATGGAAGCAGATGGTAGCGCGAGTGACCATGATCCAGCGATTATCTCGATTCAAGGTGCAGAGACGGTCGTACCGGTCAAAGGAAAAGCAGAAGTCGGAAACTGGCGTGCTGTTCAAAAAGGAAAACATATCTTCATCGAACGTCAAGGCAGTTCGAAGTGGGAGAAGGTTGGAGAAACACATGCTGATCAGCAAGGAAATCTTCTCGCTCTTCGTGTATCACAAGACAACCCAGCTATCCAAGTGAAAACGAAAAAAGGTAAAACGCTGTGGCTTGAATTAGCGAACGGCTATAAATTACAAGAAACGAAAAACTATCAATAATATGACAACGGACCTTTTTGACGAAGAAGGTCCGTTGTTTTTTTGAAAGCGGACTTAGCGGTCCGCTTTTTTGCGTGCTGGAATTAAAAGCGAAAGAAGTGAGAGCGTGCTGATGGAAAGCGTAGAAATTAAAGCAATCGGTAGAGGGATGACACGGAACATATAAGTGAAGTGGATCAAGATTAAAAAAAGGATGATAGCAAGACCAGGAATGAATTGTTTGCAAAGCAACATACCAGAACCAGGAACGAGTAACTCAAAACCGAGTCGTTGATTCAATCGTACATCTTCGTGTGCATTCGCTAAACTGAATGAAACCGTCAACACGACGAGAATCATCCATCCAGAAAATAAATATTGCTGAATCGGTAAAAAGGCGATGGACTCATAAATGAAATACAGTAAAACCATAGGTCAACTCCTTCATTTCATTATGTTATTTGGAAAAGCATTGAAAGTTTGGCTTACGAATTCTAATGATACCGAGTAAGAATTCCGAGAGCAATCAAAAATCTCGAATGATGAAATAAAAGAATGTTCACACATTTTAAGAAAAGGGAAAGATGGTTTAGTATATGTACTAAATACTTTTAAGAATCCTCTTAACGAAAGCATTTTAATAATATGAGAACGTTCTCATAAAACGTGTCTAATTTGTGAACGGAAAATGTGATTTAGACAATTAAGAGCCAATGACTGTTCGAAAGAATCATTTTCTTTTAAAATAAAGGTAATGATTAAAGGAGGCGAAACGAAGATATGAAAAAATGGTTGATCGTCGGAGTAGCAGCAGTAGCTTTTTTCGGCTACGAGAACATTCCAATGGAACAGGCAGAAGCCGATTATCCGAAAAGTGGCGGCAAGCTGATTGATCGATATAGCAGTGAATATCCAGGTTACGACTGGGAAGTCAGGCGGACGTCCAGCGAAGAATTCGTATCGTTGACGAAGGACGGTAAGGAATACGGAAAGTACCGATTTAAAAATGGTATAACAACGCAAGGGGCAGTCTTGAACAAAGATACGGAATCATCGCTGAAGAAAAAAGGATGGACCGCAGTGAAGTCCTACCGTAAAGGCAACACGAACTACATGTTGAACCTGGATCATGCAGCCGTCTATGAGAAGAAGGGGAATTACGTCACCTATTTCTTCGACCAACATGATGGGAATAAGGTGAAAGCGACACTGTCGATTCCGAAAGACGTCGAAGCGAAGAAAAAGGGTTTCTATGGTACGGCTTCGAATGCGTTACGAACGACGGATGAGAAGCTGATGCTACGATTGATGAACTGGGAACGGGCTGACTACAAGTTAAATCCGTTGGCTCCGTATACGGCACTGAAGCCAGTGACACGCGGTCATAGCGAAAATATGGCGAAGAATAATTTCTTCGCACATACGGATCCGCAAGGGCGTGATCCGTTCGACCGGATGAAGCGTGAAGGAATCAGGTTCAGCTATGCTGGTGAAAATCTATCAATGGGCTATCCGAATGTCTTTGCATCACATTGGGGCTTAATGAATTCAAAAGGGCACCGAGAAAATATTTTGAAAAAAGAGTACAAACAAGCTGACATCGGTGTGGCTTTCCGGAGTAACGCGCCATACTTCACGATTAATTTCCGAACACCTTAAAATAGAAAAATGGAGGACGATATTTCACGATGTCGTCCTCTTTTTCATGAAGCGGTGTGTTTTACACTAAAGGCAGGAGGTGGGGATGTTGGAAATCCGTCGATTGAATCCAGAAGATGCAGTACTCTATAAAGCGTTGCGATTAGAAGCCTTACGAAACCATCCTGAGGCATTTGGCTCTGATTATGAATCAGAAAAAGATCGATCCGTCGAACGGTACGCAACTCGTCTTGAAAGCGAACAGTCGATGACGTTTGGTGCGTTTCATGAAAATGAACTCGTCGGTGTCGTCACTATCGTCTGCTCCGAGCCGTTCAAGATGCGACATCGAGCGAATGTATTTGCGATGTACGTCACGCCACGCGCCCGAAAACAACAGGTCGGACGACGCCTTGTAGAAGAGGCATTACGTACATTAAAGCAGCATCCTGTAATTGAGCAAGTCCATCTCTCGGTCGTCCGGACGAACGAAGCTGCTAAAGCGTTGTATCGGTCGCTTGGTTTTGAATCATACGCGATTGAACCACGGGCGCTGAAAATCGATGATACCTATCATGATGAAGAACTGATGTGGTATCGGTTCTAACACCAAACGACCGGAATTCAAAGAGATGATCTCTCCTTGAATTCCGGTCGTTTTTTACATCAGTTTGCCCATTCAGGCTTGCTGAAGCCTTTGAATGATTTTTCGATAACTTCATTGAAGGCGTCCGATTCGACGGCTGCTTTTAAGTCTTTTGCGACTTGTTTGTCCGCATCTTTCGTTTGGACAGCGACGAGGTTCCGGTATTGTTCGTCCATCGTCTCAAGTGCTAACGCATCAAGTAAGTCGAATTTCGCAGCAAGTGCGAAGTTCCCTGGAACGGCTGAGATATCGACACTTTCGACAGCGCGTGGCAGTTGAGCCGCTTCGAGTGGTTTGATGACGAGTTTCTTCGGATTCTTGACGATATCTTTTTCTGAAACGGTCAGAGGATTAGCATCCGGCTTGAGTTCAATCCACCCTTGTTCCGCAAGCAAGTTCAGTGCCCGTGCTTGGTTCGTCGGATCATTCGGCGTCGCGACTTCAGCACCTGTCTTGACGTCGTCAAGTGTCTTCGCTGTCTTGCTGTATAGTCCCATCGGTGCTGTCGGAACCGTGATCAGTCCTTTTAAGTCGAGATTCTTTTCTTTAGAAAACGTCTTGAGATAGATCGAATGTTGGAACAAGTTGGCGTCGATATTGCCGCTACCGAGGGCGATGTTCGGTTGAATGTAATCGCTGAACTCGACGATTTCGACTTTGTAGCCTTTCTTTTCGAGTTGTGGCTGGATCGCTTGTTTGACCATGTCGCTATACGGACCGCTCGTCGCCCCGATCTTGATCGTCTTGTCTTTTTCATCAGCGCTGCTGTCTCCACATCCTGCGAGGACTCCTGCACCGAGTAAGGCTGTTGCTAAAAAGGCATATCGTTTTTTCATGATTGCACTCTCCCTTTGCATGTATGATTAGCGTTTATCTGTTTTTCGCGCCAGTTGATTGCCAAGTGCTTGAATACTTTGAACGATGACGATGAGCACGACGATCGTCACGATCATGATGAGATTATCGTAGCGATAGTAACCGAAACGGATCGCGAGGTCACCGACACCACCGCCGCCGACGATACCAGCCATCGCTGAGAAGCCGATCAAGCTGATCGTTGTTAATGTGATGCCCTGAATGATGCCAGGGAGTGCTTCTGGTAAAAGGATACTGACGATGATCCGTAATGGTTTCGCACCGCACGCTTCCGCTGCTTCGATCAAACCAGGTGGAATCTCACGCAGTGATGTTTCGACGAGTCGTGCGAGAAACGGAATCGCTGCGACACTGAGGCTGACGGATGCTGCCGTCGGACCGATTGTATTGTCGAGTAAGAACTTCGTTAACGGAATGAGGGCAACCAGCAAGATGATGAACGGTAGCGACCGGACGATGTTGACGACGAAGTCAAGGACACGTCGGACGGCAAGGTTTTGAAAAAATAATCCCCGGTCTGTGACGAACAAGAGAATCCCGAGCGGAATCCCGACGACCAATGCAAAGGCAAGTGAAATTCCGACCATCCACGCCGTCTCGCCGAGTGCCTTCAAGAGCTCAGGTAACATCGTTTGAATACGATCAAGCCACATCCTGAATCACCTCGAGTGCATGAAGTTCCGTCGCGAGCCAGTCGAGGGCAGGGGCGATTTGATCAGATGATCCCGTCAAGCTGACAATCAGGACACCGAAGGCGACGTCTTGAATGTAGTCGACCTTGCCGTGCAAGATGCTGACTGAGATATCGTAACGGCGGATCGCTTCTGATAACGTACTCTCACCGGTCTTTTCGCCCGTGAACTGCAAGCGGATGATCTTGCCTGGGGTTGCCTGTAAGATGCGTTCCGGCAATTCGATTTGTAGTGCCGTATCGACGTAATGTTGCGTCACTGGATGCTTGGCTTGACTAAACAAGTCATAGGTTGAGGCGACTTCAACGACTTCACCTTGCGACATGACCGCGACGCGATGGCAAATCTGTTTGACGACATCAATCTCATGCGTGATGAGGACGATCGTCAGTCCGAGACGTTCATTCAAATCCTTCAGCAGTTCAAGGATCTGTAGTGTCGTAACGGGGTCAAGAGCTGATGTCGCTTCATCACATAACAAGACGGTCGGATCGTTCGCGAGTGCCCGGGCAATCCCGACGCGCTGTTTCTGCCCCCCGCTTAATTGGCTCGGGAAGTTCGTCTCGAATCCTTCGAGTCCGACGAGCGAGACGAGTTCGCGAATTCGCTCCGGGAAATCTGCTCGTTTAACGCCAGCGGCCTTGAGCGCAAAAGCGATGTTATCCGCGACGTTGCGCGACTGAATCAATTGGAAATGCTGAAAGATCATTCCTGTCCGCAAGCGAAGTTGACGCAAATCTGCTTTTGACATCCCGCCGAGCGAGACACCGTCGACCTTGACGGTTCCTTGTGTCGGATGCTCAAGCCCATTGATTAGGCGAAGCAACGTACTTTTACCGGCACCGGACTCACCGATGATTCCGAAGATTTCTCCTTTTTGGATCGTCAAATCGACATCCCGTAATGCAAAAATCGGGGTCCGGTCTCGAACGAACCGTTTTGTAATGTGTTTGAATTCAATCATCCGCTCATCTCCTCATACAAAAAAAGTCGCTTTTTCCTAGTAGCAGAGCAACCAGAAAAAAGCGACGAAAGTGTAAGATTTCGTAACTTATCTCTCAGAATGAAAATCATTCTGTAGGATGTGGCACCGTTCCTTACAGGTGGTTGCCGGACGTCGTTGGGCCTAATCCCTCGGTCGCTCTCGATAAGTAGTTATGCTGTTGGGATTTACTTTAACGGAAATGATTCCCATCTGTCAAATGTTTTTTCAGAATTATTCCGCAACAGGTGTCCGGAACAGGTTGAGCGTTCCGATTCGATCGACGGCTTCTTCTAGACGTTCGACGTCAGCAATCAAGCTGATCCGGACGTAGCCTTCACCGTATTCGCCGAAGAAGGATCCAGGGGTTACAGCGACGTGTGCTTCGTCAAGCAGGTGATCGGTGAAGCTTTGGGACGTGTAACCTTCAGGAACAGGAAGCCAGACGAAGAAGGAACCGCCCGGACGTGGTCCACTCCAGCCAATCGCATCGAGTTTCGCGAACAACGCATCGCGTCGTGTTTCGTACAAGCGACTTAACTCGCGGACACATGTCTGGTCACTCGTCAGAGCGACGGTCGCAGCATGTTGAATCGGTGTGAAGGCACTGACGTAGAGATGTTCTTGGTACGTCTCGATGCTTGAGATGACAGACGGATTACCGATCGCAAAGGCGATCCGGAAGCCGGACATGTTGAAGCGTTTCGAGAGTGAGAACAATTCGATCCCGACGTCTTTTGCACCTTCCGTCTGCAGGAAGCTCCGTGTCGGACCATCGAAACTGATTCCGCCGTATGCTAAGTCATGGACGACACAGATATCATGGGCATCGGCGAAAGCGACTGTCTGTTCGAAGGCTTCTGCCGTCGCAGTCGCACCCGTCGGATTACTCGGGTAGTTGAGGAACAACATCCGGGCACGCTCGACGTCCGTCGTATCAAGTAAGTCGTAATCGGGTAAGAAGCCGTTTTTCTCGAGCAACGGAAGTGTAATCGGGTAAGCACCAGCGAGTGCGGCACCAGACAGGTAATCCGGGTATCCTGGATCCGGAACGATGACTCCTTCTCCAGGGTTGACGATTGTCTGCGGTAAAGCGACGATTCCGGCTTTACTGCCGAGCAGAATCGCGACTTCCGTTGCTGGATCGATCGTGACACCGAACTCAGTCGCGTAAAAGCTTGCGACGGCTTGTTTTAGAAAATCATGTCCACGAAACGGTGGATATTGAAGGTTCGTTGGCTCGTCGATGGCTTGTTTTAAGGCATCGAGGATATGTACAGGCGTCGTCTGGTCGGGTGTTCCTTGACCAAGTGTGATGACATCGTGTCCGGCAGCTTTTACAGCACCGATTCGGTTTGCGAGCTCAGCGAAGACGGGAGCAGGAAGCCGATCAATGGCGATGGATGGAGCGAAATGTTTCATGGATGAATGCCTCCTTCGTGGTATTGTCGTCAAGGATAACGAATATTCAGTCAAAAGAAAAGAACTTTTTCGAAATTCAAAAAAATTGTCGGATAAACAGGTACAGATAAGTGGAGCGGGAATAAAGAGTAGGGAGAGGAGTGGGAAGATGAAGCGAGCTAACTGGAAAGAGGCAGTCGTCTATCAAGTCTACTGGCGTAGCTTTAAGGATTCGAACGGGGATGGGATCGGTGATTTGCGAGGTGTCATCGACAAGCTCGATTACATCGCTTCACTTGGTGTCGATGTCGTTTGGTTGAATCCGTGTTACCGTTCGCCGGACGTCGATAACGGCTATGATATTGCCGATTATTACGAGATCATGGAAAAAGCGGGAACGATGGGAGATCTCCAGGAGTTGATCACGGCCGCTCATGCCCGTGGATTGAAGGTCATTCTCGATTTAGTCGTGAACCATACGAGTGACCAGCATGACTGGTTCCGTCAGTCGCGGGAGCGGATCAACGATAAGGATGACTGGTATATCTGGCAGGATGGCACGAAAGAGACGCCTCCGAACAACTGGCGCTCGTACTTTGCGCCAAGCCCATGGACGTGGAGTGAAGAACGCGGGCAGTATTATTTTCATTCCTTCGCCAAAGAACAGCCCGACTTAAACTGGGAGCACCCAGCTGTGAGGCAAGCGATCTACGATATGATGAACTGGTGGATCGATCAAGGGATCGACGGATTCCGGATGGATGTCATCAACTTGATCAAAAAACGGTCGTTTGAAGATGTCGCCAATCCGTTTGATCTCTCGTACCTTGGAAATCAGCCCGGCGTGCATGACTTCTTGCAGGAGATGCATGCGAATGTTCTTGCTGGTAAAGACTTGTTTACAGTTGGTGAGATTCCGTTCGTCGGTCCAGAAGACGGGCTGTTATATGTCAGTGAGGACCGAGAAGAACTCCGGACGCTATTTCACTTCGAAATCGCGGATGACATGGAGGTGATGGATCTCTTACGATTCAAGGAGATTCAAAAACGCTGGTACGACGTTTTATACCCATTAGGTGTCAATTCACAGTTCCTCAACAACCATGATCATACACGACAAGTGACGCGCTTCGGCAGTGAACGATACCGCGTTGAAAGTGCGAAACTACTTGGTTTGATGTTGCATACGTTACCGGGCATTCCATACGTGTATCAAGGAGAAGAGATCGGAATGACGGGGATTCGATTCTCGGATCCGTCGCTCTATCAGGACGTCGCCTTTCGAAATCGATACGCGGAGCGCGTCGCTGGCGGAGAGGACCCAGAGGTCGTGCTCTCATCGATGCAGTTACTCGCGCGCGATAACTCCCGCACACCGATGCAGTGGGACGGTACGCACGCGGCAGGCTTTACGAGTGGGAAACCGTGGTTAGCGGTCAATCCGAATTACACGGACATCAATGTCGCGCAAGCAGAAGCCGATCCATCATCCGTCCTTGCCTTTTACCGAGCATTGATTCAGATGCGAAAGGATCATCCAATCATGGTCTATGGTACGTATCGCGACTTAGCTCTTCATGATCCGTATCTCTACATCTATGAGCGGGAACTAGAGGGAGAAGTGTGGCGGATCGTTCTCAACGTGCATGACGAACCGATGCAAACTGCCTTCGTTTTATCGCAAGATAAGTTGCTTGTGTCGAACTATCCAGATGTCTCGGATGAACTACGTCCTTATGAAGCACGTGTATATCGATATGCTGTTACAGAACAGAATTGAACTACTGGACGAAAAAACATCCGCGACGTGTCAGGAACGCGTACGGATGTTTTTTCGTGTGTTATTTGAAAGGTGACGATTTTTTCGTCTGTAAGACGTGCGTGAATCGATCGACGGCTTGTCGCATCTCGTAACTTGGTCCAAGGATGAGTGGACCATGTCCGACGGCAAGAATATCTGGAGACAGTTCCGTTAGTTGATCAGCCGAGCGAAGGGCGACGTCCGGATCCCATGTTGCGAGGGCGGGAAACGGGAATTGCCAGCGGACGTCACCGGAGACAGCGAGTCCTCCTTGCGTCTGAAAAGCATCGCCAGCGATCAACGTCCGGCTTCCTTCATGCCAAAGCGAGATCGAACCAGGTGTATGACCGGGTGAGGCGATGACACTGAGACTTCCGACTTGTTGACCACTCTCGAGTAATCGATCCGGTCGCGTTTTGATGTTTTTCGGAATGCCCCCTTTTAAGGGCGTCGTTTCGCCTTCGCGTAGCGTCTCATCCCCACTGAGTAGGGCGGCATCGCGATAACTGATACAGACTTGAGCAAGTGGGAAGGCGTTCGCAAGGAAATCCAGTGAGCCGACATGATCGGCGTGCGCATGAGTCAGGATGATTGCACCGAGTGGCTTCTCTTGCTGTCGAATATAGTGATAGAGCGCCTTTGCGTTGATTCCGAGTCCGGCATCAATCAATGTTAAACTGTCTGCTTCTTCAAACAGGTAGCAGTTGACGGGGAAAAAGGATGGGGTCGTCTGCAGTTGCTGTAAACGTTCGATTGTCGTGACACGCATCGGCTTCACTCCTTCAAAAAATGAATAGACTTCTTCTTTAGTATCGTCTGTTTTTTTAGAGACGTCTAGACGAATTGTGTGGAAAAAGAGGCATCACCTCTAAAAAAGATGATCCCTCCTCTATAAATCATTCAAATGTTACGGCGAAGACAGCACCGGCGTGTGGTGCATCATCTCCGTTTGCAGCCGTCGTGACGAGCAATCGATCTTCGTAGAAAATCGGACACGTCGGATTGGCGACCGGGAAGTCGACATGATCGAGTTTTTCACCAGTCGCAAGATTCCACCGGGTGATGCATGATCCCGCATAATGCGCGATCCAAGCATGACCTTCCGCGTCCTTCGTCATACCATCCGGGAACCCCTCTTCTTCTTCAAGGTCAACGGCGACACGCTTATTCGAAAGTGGAGCGTCCGGAGCGTAATCAAAGGCATAGACTTTTTTCGTCGGTGTATCGATGTGATAAAGCGTCTTGCCATCTTCTGACCAGACGAGTCCATTCGAGTTCGTTAAGTCTTCGTGCAAGACATCGATGGAACCATCGTGACGCAGACGGAACAATCCAGCGGTCTTGCCGTCTTCTTCATTAATGCTACCAGCGACATATTGTCCGGTCGGATCGAGCTTGCCATCGTTCATCCGATCAGAATCCGGTAATGACAATTGATGTTCGAGAGACAGATGTCCTTCCTTGAGATCGAACGTGCCAAAGCCATGTGCTGATGTGACACGCAATAAGTCCGGAGCGTCCGTCAAGGCAATCGATGTAATAGCGCTTGGCAACGTATATGGTTTAAGTGCTTCTGTAACAAGATCATATGAAAAGAGCAGTTGATTCGGAATATCGACGAAATAAAAGCGTTTTGTTTTTGCGTCGTAAACAGGGGATTCACCTGTCTTACACGCGACATCAATAAATACAGATACACTCATGAAAAGGCCTCCTACATCATGTATGAATAGATTCATATGTTGATTGCAACATATGTGGCTTAAAAGGAATTAGTTAACTACTTTCTATACCTGTTATGAATAAAAATAAACCTCTCCTAAATTAATTATGTCATTTATTTACTAAAAAAGGCATAATATATAACGGAGGTGTGTTATGTTCAAGAAAATTTGTATTTTATTAACAACTTTTTGTCTTTTTCAATCTGTCTCTACCACTCAGGCAGAAACGATTTCAAAAGGTGTGACCTATACGACAAAATCAGAAACACTTTCGGGTACACCACAGTTATTTCGACATATAACGGTTCAGCCCGATACCGGTAACTACTGGATGACGACGAAAGGACGAGATCGTGTATTAGCAACAGAATCTTTACCTTCTCAAGTTAGTCGCGTGACAGTGAGCGGGGGGCGTGTCGTAACAGCGATCAATGCCGATATGTATCGAGTAGCTTCGGGGTTACCGATTGGACTTCAAATTCAGCAAAATCAAGTACTGGTTAGTCATAGTGTAAAAGATTCTGCGACAAAATTCCCATCATTCATGATCAACGGACAAGGGAAACCAGAGATCGGGTCGTTCGGTATCATCGGATCTGCGACGACTGATACGAAGCGGGTAACGATCCACTCAGTTAACCGTAACGAGAACTTAGCGAATCGAATCGGTATCTTTAGTTCAGCTCATCATGCTTCAAAAATGCTGAAGCTAATTGAGCCGTCAGAAGCGATGAAAAAAGAAATTGCTATCGTCTATTTAAAAGGAACAGCGACATCGGCGTTTACACTCGGGAAGAACTATCAATGGACCGTTGAATCGGTAGATACGACATTCCGTAAAGAAATTCGCTTACCCGATGCTGGAGTTGTCCTCGTTGGTCTCGGAAAACAAAAAGCGGCACTACTCGCACTTGTGAAAGCAGCAGAAGAAAAATCAAATGGTCTGTTATCAACACAATTAAATCTAGTTCAATTATCGAATCTTCAAATGCGTAACGATATTCAAGAAGCGGTATCTGGATATAACTGGTTGATTCAAAATGGAGTTGGATATAGTTTAGACAGCCTAGCATTGAACCATGACCGCTTTTTGATGCTCGCTCGTAAGGCGCGGACACTTATCGGTACAACATCAAACGGGACAGTTCAAATTATTACGGTGGATCAAGCTCGTCTTGATTCAAAAGGGATTACGATGCTTGAGGCAGTGGAGCAAATGAAGCGTTTAGGTGTAACGTCGGCCCTCGCATTTGATGGTGGGGGATCGACAGAGATAATGGTCAGACGCGCTGGAGAGTTTTTACCTAAAACAGCGAATGTACCGGCAGATGGAAGAAGTCGCTCTATTACGAACGGTTTAATATTAGCCACTCATTATGTTCCATCGAATGTAGCGACGACGATTTTATTGACTGCCCCTAAAGAATTATATGTAGGTGAAAAAGGTGGATTTGGATTAAAGCTGACGGATGCAAATGGACAGCCTGTAGATGCAACGAAGAAATCGATTATTTGGAAAGGGACAGGTGTCAAAGGCTTACAAGTCACGGCACCGCTGACTCCTGGAAAATGGACAGGTACGATGCAAGTTGATCGTGCTAAACGAACCGTATCGATTCCAGTCACGAATCGCTTGACCGGTCTTACAGTCAATGGAGGGCGTCCGATCTTGTTAAAAGTAGGACAACGCCTCGCGATTTCATCAGAAGGATGGCTAAACGGACGACGTGTCGTAATCCCTGCTTCGCAACTCAATTACCAGGTTGCAAACGGAGCGACCGCATCGATTACAAAAGGGAATATTCTTGCAAAGAAAATCGGGAAGACAGAACTAACTGTCTCATCTGGAGGGAAGACGGTTCGACTACCGGTCACCGTCTATGCTATGAAAAAAGAGGAAGTCATCGATTCCTTCGAACAGGGAGTCTACGAAGCGAAATCTCCTTATGTTTCGAGTTATGCTGTCCGTCTCAGTTCCTTACAGAAATCCAGTGGCAAACAATCACTTGAAATGACATACGATTATTCAGGGTGGAAGAAACAAAACGGAGCCATGTACATTAAAAAAGCATCATGGATCATTCCTTCTCCTGCCCGTGCATTGACGATGGATGTGTATGGAGATGGACGCGCGCCTTGGCTTCGCTCAGAAGTCAAAGATGCTGCAGGAAATCGACATGTCGTGGATTTCGTCAAGAAGGTAGAGTGGAAAGGATTTAAAACGGTACAAGCGACACTCGATCCGACGTGGCCAACACCTCTTAAAATCGAATCGTTGTATTTTGTTGAAACGGATACATCGAAAAAAGGAACAACCATTAAGAGTAAGGTGTACTTGGATCAACTCAAAGTTTTATACTAAACCTAAAAAAAAACAGGGAATCGGATTTCAATGAAATCTTGACCCTGTTTTTTTTATCAGGACGGTTTGTCAAATTAAGC
>NZ_DGYQ01000004.1:108786-113036 GCF_002396765.1 Exiguobacterium sp. UBA5002 | reverse complement strand
ACTGAAAGCTCGAAGAGCGAGGCAATCGATGCCATCGAACCTGTTCCATCCTCACACATCTTAATGATCCGTAGTTTTTCATCCGGCGAAAACTTAGATTTAGACACAGAAAATGCTCCCTTCAAAAAGTGGACAGTTTTTGTTATTTCAACTGTCTACTTTTTGGGGAGCATATCATAGCTTGCCTCTCCTTCTCCTTATTCTGCTTCGAGTAACGCGTCCGTCGCACTTGGTAACTTGACCCGAAAAACCGTCCCTTCTCCCAAGATCGATTCGACTTCGATGTTGCCATCATGTGCTCGAACGATTTCCTTACAAATCGATAATCCAAGACCTGTTCCGCCGATTTTTCGGCTGTCTGAGTTATCGACACGATAGAACTTGCTGAATAGATGCGGCATCGAATGACCCGGAATCCCGATTCCGAAATCACGGACGCTGAGTTCAATCTGATTGTGCTGATGGGTCAGCGTCACAACGACATCCCCACCGTCCGGTGAGTATTTGACTGCATTATTCAATAGATTTCCAAGTAGCTGTTTCATACTGTTCGCATCTGCTTCGACCATAAAGTCCTGTTCGTCATTCAAATCAAGCTGCAGACTATGTTGTTCCGTCGCTGCTTGATAAAACTGAATTTGTTCCTTGACGATTTCTTTCAGATCAAAGATTTGTTTATCATACTCTTGCTTTCCTGACTCCATCCGCTGGACGTTCAAGAAGTCGCTGACAAGATTGGTCAGACGTTTTGATTCATCGTGAATCGTCTGCAAATACCTTTTGTTCCGCTCGGGATCCAAATCTCGTTTCAACATGAGCTCCGTAAAGCCATAAATCGAAGAGAGCGGTGTTCGAAGTTCATGCGAAACCGTCGAGACGAGTTCTGATTTGACCCGATCAACCTCTGTCTCAGCCGTGACGTCACGAAAGACGAGGATCGTTCCCTTCGACTGTTCTCCATGCGCGATCGCTTCGGCATAAACTTGAATGAAATATTCACCCTGGTCGATCGACAAAGAGAACATGCCCTCAGGGATCTCACCCGATAAAACTTCTTCAAAGTACGCTTCAAAAGCTTCTTTCTGGTCCATCTGCTCGAACATCGTCTCTGGTCGGACTTCAAGAAACGTCATCGAGTCATTGTCTTCCTCGACCTGTAACGACTGGAAGATATCAAACAATGCCTGATTCCCTAAGATCGTCTTTTCCTCATGTTTGATATAAAGAATCGCTTCCCGAACGGAATTCAGCAGTTGTGCTGTCTCTTTTCGTTCGTATTCCATCTGTTCGTAGAGTGACATTCGCATCAATGAGATCGCAATCTGTTTCGAGAACGATTCCAGTTCCGCCAAATCCTGTTGATTGAATGGTGCGTCAAACCGTGCTAGATAGAGACAGGCAATCAATTCTTCTTTTGCCGGATCCATGATCGGAATGACACCTTCATAGACGTGATACGGATATTTGATCAGATCGTCGTTCGCGACCTTTTTTGAGGAATGTGCCGTTTCCTTTGAAATCATGACTCGCTTTAGTAGTAACGACTCCGTCTTCAGACTCTCTTGTTGTTCTTCCGTCATTTCTTTTGGAACGACTTGCGCGATTTCATTATTCTTAATCAATAACAATGCCCCGAACTCTGTCTTCGTCAACCGGACGATCGTACTGATGACAGACGAGTAATCAAATAAACTCTCCTTTGACGCAAGCGTTTCGATTAATTCATTCCGATCTTGTAGATGCAACTCGTTTGTCCGGGTCACTTCCAAGGCACGCTCAAGCTCATTCTGTTTTTGCTTCAATACTTCCTGATTGTGTTCCATTTCTTGATTCTTTGCTGACAATTCCGCATGTTGTGATGAGATCGACCGTGCCATCTGGTAAAACGATGCCGCCAATTGACCGACTTCATTATGGCTGTCGACATCATGCTGGAGCGAAATCGACTTTCCTTCCGCAAGACGACGACTTTTGACATTCAATTCGCGGAGCTGTGACGTCACCCGATGAATCAATGGACGGACGATGAACAGTAGACAAAATAAAAAAACCATCAAGTTCAAAAACCAGAACCATTGTGTCTTTTGTAACTGGTCGAGTACCTGTTCTTTCGTCCGACCGTCTGCATTGTCCACGTATAAATAACTGGCAACCGATGTGATGACACTTAGTGCAAAGACACTATAAAAAATCGCCATCAACTGTCTGCCCAATTTCTCAGTCATCCAGTGTTTCATGTTCATAAATCCTCCTAGCAATAAGTTGCCCTTCGTTCAAGATTGTTTTCTCCTCATCTATTATCATCTAATGATTCCCGGAAACATCCCTCTTGAATCCTTTACGATCGGGCAGGCGAGAGTCCAATCCCGGTCACGAGAGCAATCGCATCAATGACTTGCCCTTTCGTCAGATTGTCCGTCTCGATCTGTTGACTGAACAGCGGATCGGATAATTGCCGTAGTCGTTGTTCCGCTTGTTGACCGCCCCACGAGTTTGGACGCTCAAAGCGGCTGATCAGGCGGCGTTTGACAGTCGTCTCCTTCGCCATCAAGGCGATATGACGGACATCATGTCCAGTCTCGCGTAACGTCCCGATGATTTCCTGAAAGTACGCTGGATTCGTCAAGGTCATCGGCACGATGATCCGCGCATCTTCCGTATCGAGCTGTTCGAGGAGCTGTCGATTAAACGTGCGCCACAACGGCTCATCCTGAAAATCGTCCTTGTTTTCCGGCAGTTGTGCGCGTAAGAAGTAGCCTGTCTCTTCCGGGTCAAAAATGTATGATCCGCTCCAACGCTTTTGTAATCCTTTTGCTGCTGTCGTCTTCCCGACGCCAAACGTACCGTTAATCCAAATGATCATCCTCTTCTCCTCCACCCTGTTTTCTGTTGTACTATACTGCAAAAGTGGTCGACAAGTTTCAATCGGTTACAAAAAAACACTCCGTTGAAAAAACAGAGTGTTTAGCCATATAACCATGTGATTAAAAACGGTGCGAGAATGCTGGCACAGACAGCCGTCAAGACCATCGTCAACAGACCGACCGCCCCTTCGCGCTGATCAAGACTCATCGATTTCGTCGCGCCCATGACGTGGGCAATCGATGCCAAGCCTACTCCACGGCTGACGAAGTGCCGAATCTTCAAGCCCGTCATTAATTTTGGTCCGACGATTGATCCCGTCAATCCGGTCAATAAAACGAAGGCAGCCGTCAGCGTCGTCGTCCCGCCTGCTTTTTGTGAGATCGCTAAGGCAACGGGTAACGTGACCGATTTCGGCAACAAGGCAAGGTTCGTCGTCCGCTCGAGATGAAGTAGCAGACCGAGTAACAAATCTGAACTCATCGCAATACAGGTTCCAAGCAACACGCCGAGTCCGATTTCCGGTAAGAAACGGCGGACGTGATGCCGGACCTGATAGAGTGGAATCGCAAATGCCGTGATCGCTGGACCAAGCATCTTCGATAGATATTGTCCACCTTGCATGTATTCTGCGTGTGAGACTCCAGAATAGACGAGAATTAAGATCAAAATTGCCGTTACCGTCAGGATTGGTAACGTCCAGACTCGAGGATGACGTTGATAGAGGAACATCGCTACGCTAAACAATAAAATAGTCAGAATGATCCAAAACAGTGCCTCATTCATGTCGTGTCACCGCCTCTTTTCGGTGTGCTAAACGATCGACGATGTACGCTGATCCGACTAATGTCAGAAGGCTACTGACGACGACGATCAACACGATCTGTAAACCGGATGTCCGGAGAAATGCCGTATAATCCATGATTCCGGATAGTGCTGGAACAAAGAACAATGGCATGACGAACAGAAGAAATGTCCCGCCCCGTTCGACGGCCACAAGCGGAATCAGACGGCTTTTTAACGCTAGGTACAGTAGAATCAAGCCGATGATGTTACCGGGTAATGGTAATTGAAAGGTTTCGCTCACCCAGTCCCCACTGAGTGAAAAGCAAAAAATGAGTGCGATTTGAGCAATGATTTGAATAATACGCATAACGCGTGACAGCATGATAAAGGTCCCCTTTTTAACAGTTTCGGGTCTTATTATCCGCCTCTTTTCCTTAACAATCAATGAAATTTGGTTAATCAACCGAAGTAACCGTTCTCATGAAAAAACACACTTCTTTTGTATTAGAACAAACAAAAAATTACTCAATCGTGTATCAGTACAATAAATGATTCGAGACGAACGAAAAAGAGGCTGACTCCAAAAAAGAATGACGCGTCTT